>NZ_JBIARC010000006.1:18049-256570 GCF_042889625.1 Streptomyces sp. NPDC002573
GTCGGGACGAGCGATGGCCCGTACGTCGACCGAATCGGGTCGGGACGAGCGATGGCCCGTACGTCGACCGAATCGGGTCGGGACGAGCGATGGCCCGTACGTCGACCGAATCGGGTCGGGACGAGCGATGGCCGGCACGTCGGCCGGATCCCGTCGCGGCGCGGGGCGGTTCGGTACGCGGGCCGGACCCGGTCGAGGCGACGGGTGGACCGCACGCGGGCCGGACCCGGTCGGCACGAGCCCCGGCCCGATACGTCGGCACCAGCGCCCGGTCCGGTGCGTCGGCACGAGCGCCCGGCCCGGTACCTCGGCCGGATCCGTTCAGGCCGAGTGGTGGCCCGCCGCCAGGCGCACGATGTCCACCCGCGACCGGATGCCCAGCTTGCGGTACACCCGGGTGAGCGTGGCCTCCACGGTCTTCACGCTGATGAACAGCCGGGCCGCTATCTCGCGGTTGGTCGCGCCCTCCATGACCAACGCGGCCACCTGCCGTTCCGTCGCCGCCAGGGTGTCCAGGGCCGCCGCGGCCAGGGGCGGCTGGGCGGCGGCTCCCGTGACCGCGGCCGTCTCCACCTGGCGCAGCCACGGCATCGCGCGGCAGCGGCGGAAGAGCCGGGCCGCCTCGTCGTACGAGGTGGGCCCGGGCTTGTGGGTGCGCAGACCCGCCAGCGCGTACGCGGCCCGGGCCTCCTCCAGTCCGTACCCCAGTTTCGCCAGCCGGTCCTGAGCCGACGTCAACTGCCGTTGTGCGACGACCGTTTCCCCTCGGGCGGCGCGCGCCAGGGCCTCCGCCCGGTCCAGCACCGCCAGCACGCTCTCCCGTCCGAGCCGCAGCGCACGGGCGCGTGTGGCGTCGATGACGTCCTGGGCCTCGGCCAGGTCCCCGGTGCGCACGAGTGCCTCGGCGAGGTCGCCCTGCCAGCGCCCCCGGGCCGGGTCGGTGACCCCGAGCCCCTCCTCCAACTCCCGGACCCGGCGCAGCGATCCGACCGTACCCGCCGCGTCGCCGGCCACCAGCTGGGCATGCCCGAGGGCGGCCAGGGCCCGCGACAGATACAGCACGTCGCCGTCCTCCTCGGCGCGCCCGACGGCCTCCCGGGCCAGCGTCAACGCCCGCTCCACCTCGCCGCCCGCGGCCTCCGCGAGCGAGGTGAGCATGGCGCTCGCAGCCTCCCCGATGCCGGTGTCACGGGCGAGCCGCAGGCCCTCGCGCGCCAGGTCCAGGGCGCGCCCGCAGTGTCCGGCCCGCAGTTCGGTCTCGGCGAGTCCGCGCAGGAAGTGCACCTCGGCCTCGACCATCCCGCGCCGCCGCACCTCGCGCAGCAGACCGCTGATCGTCTTGCGGGCCTCGGTCAGCTGGTCGCTCATGATCAGCCAGCGGAACCGGGCGTAGCCGGCGCCGTTGTGGTCGCACGCCACCCGCGGGTCCTGCGGTTCCCGCAGCGCCCGTTTGATGGTCACGGGCGCGTCCGGATGCCCCATCAGGGTCTCGGACTGCGCCTGGAAGGCCAGCGCCAGCAGCTCGTTGCGCCGGTCCCCGGCGCGCGCCGCCAAGTCCGCGGCGAGCGCGCCCTCCTCCCGGGCCCGGTCGAAGTCGCCCTCCACGAGCAGCGCCCGCCAGGCGAGTTGGTAGTGCACGAGGGCGAGCAGCCGTGGATCGTCGCCGGCGTCGGTGAGCGCCTGCGGGAAGACCGCGTCGACCTCGGCCATCGCATGCCCGGCGGCGTCGATCACGACCATCCACGCCCGCACCCGGTCCGCCGGTTCGGTCGCCCGTGCCAGCACCTCATGGGCGATGTCCCGCGCGAAGTCCGTCTCGCCCGCCGTCAACGCGTCCTCGGCCGCCTGCAGCCGCCGTTCGTCCGCGGCCGGTGTCGCGTCCACCGGGGTGTGCCGGGCCGCGAGCAGCCCGAGTTCCGCCGCCACCGACGGCGCGCCCCGGTCCCGGGCGGCGGCCGCGGCCTCGCCGAGCCGCTCGGCCACCCCCGGGTCGGCGCCGGTGCTCGCGAGCGCGAGATGCCGGGCCCGCTCGATCGGGTCGCCGGCCGCCGTCGACAGGGCCGCGTGCACGGCCCGCCGCTCCTGAGCGCTCGCCTGCGCGTACAGCGCGGCCGATATGAGCGGATGCGTGAACCGTACGTACGGCGCGTCCCGCTCCGTCAGCAGCAGCCCGAGCGCGGCGGCCTGCGCGGTCTCCGCCTCCGCGTTCGGCCGTCCCGCGGCGCGCAGCAGGGCCAGTGTGGGCCGGGCCCCGGCGCTCGCCACGAGTAGCGTGCGGCGGGCCTCGGCAGACAGCGCCTCCAGCCGGTTGAGCACCAGCGCGCGCAGCGAGGTCGGCACCGGCAGCGGTTCACCGGGGCTCGGCGGCGTCGTGCTCTCGAACAGGGCCCGGCCGAGCTCCAGCGCGAACAGCGGGTTGCCGCCGCTGGTGCGGTGGATGTCCCGGACGGTGGAGCGGGGCAGGCCGGTGTAGCCGCGGTGGTCGAGCAGCGCGGCGATCTGGGTGCGGGGGAGCGGGCCGACCCGGACCGCGACGGTGTCCGGCGGGGCCACGCTCAGATAGCGGTCGTGTTCCTGGCCCTGCGGGGCGGTGTGCGTGCGCACCGCGCACAGCATCTGCACGGGTGTGCCGCCGAGGCGGCGCGCGGCGAAGCCGAGGAGTTCGGTGCTGGCCGGATCCAGCCACTGCAGATCGTCGGCGACGATCAGTACGGGCCCGCGGGCGGCGAGGGCCCGCAGGGTGGACAGCACCGCGAGCCGCAGCGCGAGACCGTCCCGCTGCAGCGTGGACTCACCGCGGCCGGTGAGCGCGGACTCCAGGGCGGTGCGCTGCGGGGCGGGCAGCTGGTCGGCGACCTCGTCCACGACGAGGCCGAGCAGGTCGGCGAGGGCCAGGAAGGGGAGATGGGATTCGGACTCGGTCGCCGAGCAGCGCAACACGGTGCGCGCCTGTTCGCCGTAATCCGCGGCCAGCGAGCGCAGGACGGTCGACTTTCCTATTCCGGCCGGGCCGTGTACCAGCACACTTCCTCCGCCGGCGAGTTGCTCGCGCGCTTCCGCGCACAGCTCGTCCCGGCCGATGACCAGGTCGGGGCGGGGTCTGGCAGGCTCCTTGAAGTCCCGTCGCACGGTCACCGCTCCCCTCCGTGTGTCGTGTCCTGGCCAATATTAGGCAACCAGGCTTTGAATTTCGGACAGCCCGTGAGGTGAGGCAGATAACAAGACGTCGGCAGAGCCGAATTCTCTGGCCTGCCGAATGAATGAGAACCGACAATCCGAGAGCGCGCAAAACGTGCGGGTCGGTGGCAAATCGCCGGGAACCCGTGCAGAGGCCGACAGATGGTCGTCATGGTGTCTACGGCAGCACTCCGGCACGCCGGGCGGCGACCACCGCCTCCCAGCGCGTGCGCGCGCCCAGCTTCCGCATGGCCGACCGCAGATACCCCTTCACGGTCTCCGGGCGCAGCCCCAGCCGCTCTGCGGCCGCCGCGTTGGTGGAGCCGACCGCCACGCACGACAACACGTCCACCTCCCGCGGCGACAGTTCCGCGGCCCGCCCCGAGGTCTCCGGGGGCATGGCGCCCGCCGCGCCCGCCAGACTCCCGCACACGGCCAGCAACTCCTCGCGCAGCGCCGGGTCCTCCACCCGCTGGGCCAGCGACCTGAGCGTGCTGTGCGCCTCGCGGACCCGCTCCCAGGCCGCCCCGGACGGCCCCGCGGGTTCCCGTACGGCCGTCAGCACCGCCCGCGCCTCGTCCCGCGCGACCAGTGCCTGCTCCACGTCCCGCGCCGCGGCCACGGCCGCGCTCAGCGTGCGGTCACCCAGCGGCTGGGCCGTACGCAGGGCGCCGTAGAGGACACCGCGCACCTTGCGCCGTACGACGAGCGGCACCGCGAGCACGGATCTGAGGCCCTCCGTCGCCACCGCCCCGTCGTACTCGTGGCTGATCGTCCGTGAGGCCGAGTAGTCGGTCACCGCGCACGGCCGGGCCAGCGCCGCCACCTTGCCGCCCAGGCCGTTGCCGGAGACGACGGCGAGCGAGCGGAGCGCCGTCGTCGCGGTCCCGCTGAGTTCGCTGATGCGGATCTGTGGCCGCCCGGGCTCCACCAGGCCGCCGAAGGCGACCGGCAGCCCCGTCGCGCGCCGCAGGCGCACCAGTGCGCCGCGTACCTCCACCGCCTCGGCCGTGTCAGCCACCTGTCCGCCCCCCTCGTCGCGCGGCGCACCCCCGTTCGGGGGTGGTGAGACCTGTATCACGGATTACACGATGTGAGCCGGCTGTCCGGCAATGAGGAGGACACGTGACGGTGAACACCGACCCGACGGATGCGTTCCGGGCCGCGCGGGACTTCCTGCTCGCGTACCGGGAGGACTATGCCACGGCCTACGCGGGCTTCCGCTGGCCGCGCCCCACGCACTTCAACTGGGCGCTCGACTGGTTCGACGCCATCGCGGACGGCAACGACCGCACCGCGCTGCACATCGTCGAGGAGGACGGCCGCGAGACCCGGCTGTCCTTCCGCGAGCTGTCCGAACGCTCCGCCCGGGCCGCCAACTGGCTGCGCGGGCGCGGCGTCCGCGCCGAGGACCGCATCCTCGTCATGCTCGGCAACCAGGCCGAGCTGTGGATCACGGCTCTGGCCGCGATGAAGCTGCGGGCCGTGGTCATCCCGGCCACCCCGCTGCTCGGTCCCGCCGACCTGCGCGACCGGGTCGACCGCGGCCGGGTGCGGCATGTGATCGCGCGTGCCGAGGACACCGGCAAGTTCGACGAGGTGCCCGGCGACTACACCCGTATCGCGGTCGGCGGCGCGGGCGCGCGCTGGCAGCCGTTCGAGGATCTGTACGCCGCCTCCGCGCTCTTCGCCCCCGACGGGCCCACGCAGGCGGACGACCCGCTGATGCTGTACTTCACCTCGGGCACCACGGCACACCCCAAGCTGGTGGAGCACAGCCATGTCTCGTACCCGATCGGCCATCTGGCGACCATGTACTGGATCGGGCTCCGGCCCGGCGACGTCCACCTCAACATCTCCTCGCCGGGCTGGGCCAAGCACGCCTGGTCGAGCCTGTTCGCGCCGTGGAACGCGGAGGCGACCGTGTTCCTCCACAACTACACGCGCTTCGACGCGACCCGGCTGATGGCCGAGATGGACCGGGCCGGCGTGACCACCTTCTGCGCCCCGCCGACCGTGTGGCGCATGCTCATCCAGGCCGACCTCACCCAGCTGCGCACCCCGCCGCGCGAGGCGGTCGCCGCCGGTGAGCCGCTCAACCCCGAGGTCATCGAGCAGGTGCGGCGCGCCTGGGGTGTCACCGTCCGGGACGGCTTCGGACAGACCGAGACGGCCGTGCAGGTCTCCAACAGCCCCGGCCAGCCCCTGAAGACGGGCTCGATGGGCCGTCCGAGCCCGGGCTTCCGCATCGAACTGCTCGACCCGGTGAGCGGGGCGCCGGGGGTGACCGAGGGCGAGATCGCCCTCGACCTGTCGGCGCGGCCCGTCGGCCTGATGACGGGTTACCACGGCGACGCCGACCGCACCGCGGAGGCCATGGCGGGCGGCTACTACCGCACGGGGGACATCGGCGCACGGGACGAGAACGGATACATCACCTACGTCGGGCGGTCCGACGACGTCTTCAAGGCCTCCGACTACAAGATCTCCCCCTTCGAGCTGGAGAGCGCGCTGCTCGAACACGAGGCGGTGGCCGAGGCGGCCGTGGTGCCCGCGCCGGACGAACTGCGCCTGGCCGTCCCCAAGGCGTACGTCGTGCTGGCCGCGGGCTGGGAGCCCGGTCCGGACACCGCCAAGGTCCTCTTCGAGCACTCCCGGGACGTCCTCGCGCCCTACAAGCGCATCCGCCGCCTGGAGTTCGCCGATCTGCCCAAGACCGTCTCCGGCAAGATCCGCCGTATCGAGCTGCGTGCGGCCACGGCGGCCGGGTCCGTGAGCGAGTACCGCGAGGAGGACTTCCGGTGACCGCACCGTCGTACGCCCACGGGACCAGCACCACCCCACTGCTCGGCGACACCATCGGCGCCGACCTCGACCGGGCGGTCGCCGCCCACCCCGGACGCGACGCGCTGGTCGACGTGGCCTCCGGACGCCGCTGGACGTACGCGCAGTTCGGCGCCGCCGTCGACGAGGTGGCGCTCGGGCTGCTCGCCAAGGGCGTGCGCAAGGGCGACCGGGTCGGCATCTGGGCGATCAACTGCCCGGAGTGGGTGCTGATCCAGTACGCCACCGCCCGCATCGGCGCGATCATGGTGAACATCAACCCGGCCTACCGCGCCCACGAGCTGGAGTACGTGCTCGAACGGTCCGGGGCCTCGCTCCTGGTCGCCTCCCTCTCGCATCGGACGAGCGACTACCGCGCCCTCGTCGACCAGGTTCGCGGCAACTGCCCCGAACTGCGCGAGACCGTCTACATCGGAGACCCCAGCTGGGAGGAGCTCATCGCGGGCGGGACCGTGGTGCCGCACGCACGACTGGCCGCCGTGGCGGCCGAGTTGAGCTGCGACGACCCGGTCAACATCCAGTACACCTCGGGCACCACCGGCTTTCCCAAGGGAGCCACCCTCTCCCACCACAACATCCTCAACAACGGTTACTGGGTGGGCCGTACGGTCGGCTACACCGAGCAGGACCGGGTGTGTCTGCCCGTGCCCTTCTACCACTGTTTCGGCATGGTCATGGGAAACCTGGGAGCCACCGCGCACGGCGCCTGCATCGTGATCCCGGCGCCCTCCTTCGACCCCCGGGCGACACTGGAGGCGGTGCAGCGGGAGCGCTGCACCTCCCTCTACGGCGTCCCGACGATGTTCATCGCCGAGCTGAACCTCCCCGACTTCGCCGAGTTCGACCTCTCCTCCCTGCGGACCGGCATCATGGCGGGCTCCCCGTGCCCCGTCGAGGTGATGAAGCGGGTGGTGGCCGAGATGCACATGGAGGAGGTGTCCATCTGCTACGGCATGACCGAGACCTCCCCGGTGTCGTTGCAGACCCGCAGGGACGACGACCTGGAGCACCGCACCGCGACCGTCGGCCGGGTGCTGCCGCACATCGAGGTGAAGATCATCGACCCGGCGACCGGCGTGACCTTGCCGCGCGGTTCGGCCGGTGAGCTGTGCACCCGCGGCTACAGCGTGATGCTCGGCTACTGGAACGAGCCCGACAAGACCGCCGAGGCCGTCGACCCGGGACGCTGGATGCACACCGGCGACCTCGCGATGATGCGCGAGGACGGCTATGTCGAGATCGTCGGCCGGATCAAGGACGTGATCATCCGCGGCGGCGAGAACGTCTACCCGCGTGAGATCGAGGAGTTCCTCTACGCGCACCCGAAGATCGCCGACGTCCAGGTGGTCGGGATCCCTCATGAGCGCTACGGCGAGGAGGTCCTCGCCTGTGTGATCCCGCGGGACCCGGCCGATCCGCCGACGCTGGAGGAACTCCGGGCCTTCTGCGAGGAGCAACTCGCGCACTACAAGATCCCGAGCAGCCTGCGGATCCTCGACTCCTTCCCGATGACGGTGTCGGGGAAGGTGCGCAAGGTGGAGCTGCGGGAGACCTACGCGGAACAGCCGTAGGGGGCGGGGCGGGCCGGTCGCAGGGGGGCGGCCGGTCCGCCCGAGGCGGGCGAGCGTCAGGCCGGGCCGGCGGCCAGTTCGTCGGCGAGGCTGTTCACCGGCTGGGGCGCGCCGGTGAGGTCGAGGACGAACAACGGGACGCCCAGGCGGTCGGCGACGGCCCGGGCATCGTCGGCATAGCCCGCGAGGGAGAAGTAGACACAGCGGGCGGACTCGGACAGCGCGGTGAGCCACAGGCACTCCACGTCCCGCAGCGACGCCGGCTGCACCGTGGGATCCACCTGCGCCAGGATCCCGCGTGCGGCGAGCCCGATCCCGTTCGGCTGCCGCTGGTCGGCGCGCCGTATGTCGCGGTAGCCGAGCCAGCGCAGATAGAGCGCGGCCACGGTGACGGCGTCGCGTGCGGAGCGTATGGCGACGGGCTGAAAGGCGGTGCGGGACTGCTTCCGCCTGCCGACCGGGCCGGATTCGAGGCTGCCGTCGCCCGCCGGGTCCGGCGTCACCGCGCCCGCTGTCCGCTGCCGTGGCCCCGTGCCCTGCGGAGGCCGGCCCGGCTCCTCCGGTGACGCGGGGCCGGGCTGTCCCGGCAGCCCGGCGACCGGGACACGAAGCACCGTCCCGCACGCACAGCCCAGTTCCGGGTGCGGCCACTCGTCCTCACGTGCGCACGCACCGCAGCGGACCGTGACCCAGTCGTCGGCCCAGGTGCGGTGGGTGACGACGGAGGGCTCACCGAGGCGGTCCAGCGGCGGGGCGACCGGGGCGCCGCACACACAGGGGTAGCGCGGTGCGGCGTAGAGATGTTCACGGCGGCAGATGGGGCAGCGCACGAGGACGCTCTCGGACATGGCCCTCTCCACCCCTCACATCGGACACCGGTCCCATCCTGCTCCCAAGTGCCCCCGCTTGTCCTCGGCTTCGCGCACCGTGCGCCCCGGCGCCGCCCGCTCTTGACGGCTGTCACCACCCCACCTACATTACTTCCGAATAGCAGAAATAAGTTTCCGCAATACGGAAACAACACAGAAGTGCTCACCGCGGGGCGCGACGGGAGCGCGAGTCCGACAGCCGAGGCAGGAGTAGTCCATGGCTCGAATGACCGCTGCCCGCGCGGCAGTCGAGATCCTGAAGCGTGAGGGCATCAGCCACGCGTTCGGGGTCCCGGGTGCGGCGATCAACCCCTTCTACGCGGCCCTGAAGGCCTCCGGCGGGATCGGGCACACCCTCGCCCGCCATGTCGAGGGCGCCTCCCATATGGCGGAGGGCTATACCCGCACCCGTCCCGGGGCCATCGGCGTGTGCATCGGCACCTCCGGTCCGGCCGGCACCGACATGATCACCGGGCTCTACTCGGCGACCGGTGACTCGATCCCGATCCTCTGCATCACCGGGCAGGCCCCGACCGCGGTGATCCACAAGGAGGACTTCCAGGCCGTCGACATCGCCTCCATCTCCAGGCCGGTCACGAAGATGGCCGTCACCGTGCTGGAGGCCGCCCAGGTGCCGGGCGTCTTCCAGCAGGCCTTCCATCTCATGCGCTCGGGCCGGCCCGGACCGGTCCTCATCGATCTGCCCGTCGACGTCCAGCTCACCGAGATCGAGTTCGACCCGGAGACCTACGCACCGCTCCCGGTCCACCGGCCCGCCGCCACCCGCGCCCAGATCGAGAAGGCGACGGCGCTCCTCAACGGCGCGCGGCGCCCGCTGATCGTCGCGGGCGGTGGTGTCATCACTGCGGACGCGGCCGAACTCCTCGTGGAATTCGCCGAACTGACGGGCACTCCGGTCGTGCCGACCCTGATGGGCTGGGGTGTCATCCCGGACGACCACGAGCTGAACGCCGGGATGGTCGGACTGCAGACCTCGCACCGCTACGGCAACGCGACCTTCCTGGAGTCCGACTTCGTCCTCGGCATCGGCAACCGCTGGGCAAACCGCCACACGGGACGGCTCGACGTCTACACGGCCGGCCGGACCTTCGTCCACGTCGACATCGAGCCCACCCAGATCGGCAGGATCTTCGCCCCCGACTACGGCATCACCTCCGACGCCAAGGCCGCCCTCGAACTGTTCGTGGAGGTGGCACGGGAGTTGAGGGCGGCCGGTCGGCTGCCCGACCGGGGCGACTGGGCCGCGGCCGCCCAGGAGCGGAGGGCGCGCCTGCTGCGCCGTACGCACTTCGGCGACATCCCGATCAAGCCGCAGCGGGTCTACGAGGAAATGAACAAGGCCTTCGGGCCCGAGACCCGGTATGTCTCCACCATCGGCCTCTCCCAGATCGCCGGCGCCCAGATGCTGCATGTCTTCCGGCCCCGCCACTGGATCAACGCCGGTCAGGCCGGCCCCCTCGGCTGGACCGTCCCGGCCGCCCTGGGCGTCGCCACGGCCGACCCGGAGGCGTCCGTCGTCGCCCTCTCCGGGGACTACGACTTCCAGTTCATGATCGAGGAACTGGCCGTGGGCGCCCAGCACCGGATCCCGTACATCCATGTCCTCGTGAACAACGCCTATCTGGGCCTGATCCGCCAGGCGCAGCGGGCGTTCGACATCGACTTCCAGGTCAATCTGGAGTTCGAGAACATCAACTCGCCAGAGCTGGGCGTCTACGGTGTCGACCATGTCAAGGTCGCCGAGGGCCTCGGCTGCAAGGCGATCCGGGTGACCGACCCCGCCGGGCTGGGCGCCGCGTTCGAGCAGGCCGGGAAGCTCGCCGCCGAGCACCGGGTGCCGGTCGTCGTCGAGGTGATCCTGGAGCGCGTCACCGACATCTCCATGTCGACCACCAACGACATCGGCGCCGTGGTCGAGTTCGAGGAGACCGCGTCCGAGCCGGGGCACGCGCCGACCTCGATCAGAACCCTGAAGATCTGACGCGCGCCGCGGCGAGACGGCGGCGAGGGGCGATCCGGCGTGATGCGGGTCGCCCCTCGCGTTGTCGCACCCGGAGAGGTCCGGCGCGCCGCGGTACCCCCGTAGTTCGCGACGCGCCCGGGACGCCGCCGACGGGCGGCCCGGACCCCTCCGGCAGGGCCTGCCGCCCCCGTGCCGACAGGCCCTGTGTGCCGATAATCTGCCCAAGTGGCCGGGCATTTGAAGCCTTCCGGCGGGTGTTCAGAGGATGACTTGAGGGTTACGTAGACGGCCTACGCCACTGTGTGTAGGCGGGGTCTTCGGTCTCTTCGATGTAGTGCTCCGACAGCCCCGGCCAGTCCTCCGGCCCGCCGCCCTGCCACTCGATGAGGTCGCTCTCCTCGACCTCGATCCGGTCCAGGTCGGCCAGGCGCAGGATCTCGACGACGTCGTCCAGATGGCTGGCGAGTCCGAGGGTGACATCGCCCTCGGTGACCCGCCGGGATCCGTCCAGGGCCGGGGCGTGCACCACGATGTGCGGATGCTGCGATGACTGTTCCATGTCTTCAGCCTCCTGCCGCCCGGACCGATCCGCACCCCGGACCCGTCCGTACCCCGGACCCATCCGCACCCCGGACATCAGCCGCATCCCGGTCACGATCCGCGTCGCGGACACAGGAAAGCGCCGGACGCGGAACGGTCCGTGTCCGGCGGAGGGTTCCGGGTGGTGCCGGCGCCTGGGCGCGACAGGACAGGTGTCGGCGACGGCACCACCCGGAGTCTGGGGTTCGAAGGCTCAGATACCGGTGCCCGAGAGGCGTTCCACGCCCCGCAGCAGGGCCGAGTGGTCCAGGCCGCCGTCGCCCTGCGCGCGCAGGGACGCGACCAGTTGGGCGACCACGGCACCGACGGGCAGGGCGGCCCCCACGGCGCGGGCGGCGTCCGTGACGATGCCCATGTCCTTGTGGTGCAGATCGATGCGGAAGCCGGGGGTGAAGTCGCGGTTCAGGAAGTTGTCCTTCTTACGGGCCAGCACGGTCGAGCCCGCCAGCCCGCCGCCGAGCACCTCCAAGGCGGCCCCCAGGTCCACCCCGGACCTCTCCAGGAAGACCACGGCCTCGGCGCACGCCTGGATGTTCACGGCGACCATGAGCTGGTTCGCGGCCTTCACGGTCTGCCCCGAACCGTGCGGTCCGCACAGCACGACGGTCCTGCCCAGCGCCTCGAAGAGCGGCCTCGCCGCCTCGAAGTCGGCCTGCTCGCCGCCGACCATGATGGACAGCACCGCCTCGACCGCGCCGGCCTCACCGCCGGACACCGGTGCGTCGAGGACGCGGATGCACTTTCTCCCGGCGTGCTCGGCCAGGGCGACCGAGGTCCCCGGGGTGATCGACGACATGTCGATCAGCAGGGCGCCGGGCCGGGCGTTCTCCAGGATGCCGCCGGGACCGTAGGCGACCGCCTCGACCTGGGGGGACGCAGGCACCATGGTGACGATCACGTCGGCGTCGCGCACGGCCTCGGCGACCGAGGCGGCCGCCGTGCCCCCGGCGGCGGTCAGGCGGTCCAGCTTCTCCCGCTCCAGGGTGTACCCGGTGACGTCGTACCCCGCCTTGATCAGGTTCTCGGACATGGGGGAGCCCATGATGCCGAGGCCGATCCAGGCGATCTTGGGAAGCGTGGTGGTCATGGGGTGCCTCTCTGACTGCTCTGCTGCGTCTGGGGGTCGAAGCTCAGCGGGCGGCGCGTGCCCGGGCCGGCAGCCAGTCGAAGGCCCCGGTGCTCGGGGCGTCTCCCGGCTTGTACTCCAGGCCGATCCAGCCGTCGTAGCCCGCCTTCGCGAGCCGGTCGAGGAGGTCCGCCAGCGGGAGCGAACCCGTCCCCGGCGCTCCGCGGCCCGGATCGTCGGCGATCTGGACGTGGCCGGTCCGCGGGGTGTACCGGTCGATCACCTCCGGCAGGTCCTCGCCGTTCCTCGACAGGTGGTACAGGTCCATCAGGAACCGCGCGTTGGCGAGACCGGTCGCCGCGTTCACACGGTCGACGACCGCCACGGCGGCCGGGGCCGACACCAGCGGATACCGCGGGGACTCCGTCCTGTTCAGCGCCTCGACGAGGACGACCGCGCCGATGCGGTCAGCGGCGCGGGCCGCCAGCACCAGGTTCTCCAGGGCCAGCGCGTCCTGCTCGGCCGGGTCCACGCCGTCGACGCGGTTGCCGTACAGGGCGTTGAGGGCCGTACAGCCCAGCGCCCCGGCGAAGTCCGTCGCCACCTCGACGTTGGCGCGGAACCTCGCCGACTCCTCGCCGGGGACGGAGAGGGCGCCGCGGTCCGGTCCCGGCAGCTGTCCCGCGTAGAAGTTCAGTCCCGTCAGACGCACCCCCGAGGCCTCGATCGCCTTCCCGAGGGCGTCCAGTCGGGACGGCTTCGGGGTGGGTGAGTCGGTCCAGGGCCACCACAGTTCGACCGCGGTGAAGCCCGCCGCGGCGGCGGCCGCGGGACGTTCCAGGAGCGGGAGCTCCGTGAAGAGGATCGACAGATTGACGGTGAAGCGCTGGTCGGCGAATCCCATCCGCGGCGCCCTTTCCGGCCGACTTCCGTATTGTGGAATCGAGATTTTGCTTAGTGGAAGGCTGTCGTGCCTGATGCCCCTTGTCAAGCGGAGGGAAGGGGAAGCGGCCGCAACCTGGCGTCGGTTAGGGTCGCCTCGTGCTGGACGGGGGTGGCTCCGTCCCGGTGGAGGCCCCCGACGTGCCTTCGTCCCGGGCGATCCGGATGGCAGTACAGGTCACGACCGTGCTTTGGGGGCACCGTGCGACTGAGAGTGGAGTTCACGACCGAGCCCTTCGACCTCGACGAGGTGCCGGGGCATGCGCAGGTCGCCCGGGAGGTCATGGAGGCGGCCGATCTGGACGCCGTGGACGTCGGCCCGTTCGGCAACACCGTCGAAGGCCGCGCCGACGCGGTGCTCACCGCCGTGGACGGGCTGCTGCGCAAGAGCCTGGAGGCCGGTGCCACCCGGATCTCGTTGCAGGTCAACGTGGTCACGGAGGCCGGCAGATGAGCGGGTCCGGGGACGAGCCCTTCATCATGGCCGTGAAGCCGCTGGTCGACGCCATGGGCGGCGAGATGCTGCCCCCCGACCAGGCGGGACCGGATGATGTCGTACTCGTCTGGGAGGGCACCGGCGTCGTCGCCGTACGGCTGCCGCAGCTCGCCGACTCGCTCGATCACATCCTCGCCGCGATGGAGCGCAAGCACGGCAGGTCGCTGGCCGAACTCGACCGCAAGGCAAAGCAGGAGGTCGTACGGGCCCTGGAGGCGCGCGGCGCCTTCGCCGTGCGCCATGGTGTGGAGACCGTCGCGAGCGCCCTCGGTGTGAGCCGCTTCACCGTGTACAACTACCTCAACCGTGAGAAGGGGGCCTGACCGCGCCCGATGCACTCCGTGCGGACCCTGCCGGCGGGCCGCCGCCCGGCGCTCGGGCGGCGGTTGGCGTCCCTCCGGATTTTCAACAAAGTGTTGACGCTGCCCGGTGGAGGGCGTTAGCTGTTCGCAGTCCGTTCAGCCCCCAGGCCACGGAGGCACCCGTGACGTCGACTTCCATGCCGCCGGGACTCGCCCGGTTCAACGCCCTTGAGGAGCAGGCGGCCTCGGCCGTCCTCCTTGAGGCGTGCGCCTCCACGGCATGGGCCGCCCGGCTGCTCGCCGCCCGCCCCTACCGCACCGCCGATGACCTCTACGCCGCCGGCGACGCGGCCATGGCCGAGCTGACCGCTGCGGACCTCCAGGAGGCGATGGCCGGGCACCCGCCGATCGGCCGCCCCAGGCCGGGCGACCCCACCTCGGCCCGGGAGCAGCGCGGCATGGCGGGCGCCTCGGTGGAGCTGAGGGCGGAGATGCTCGAACTCAACATCGCGTACCAGGAGAAGTTCGGGCACGTCTTCCTGATCTGCGCGACCGGGAAGACGGGGGAGCAGATGCGGGACGCGGTCAGGGAGCGGATCGGCAACGCGCCGGAGGAGGAGTGGGAGATCGTCCGCACCGAGCTGGGGAAGATCAACCGTATCCGGCTCGCCCGGCTGCTCGACACCGTCTGACCCACGACCGCCGGACACCTCGACTCCGTCCGAGGCAGGACCGCCGGACTCCTCGACACCACCTGAAGAGGACAGCGCATGAGCACCGAGACCACCGCCTCCGTCTCCACGCACATCCTGGACACCAGCGTCGGCCGCCCCGCACCGGGCGTCGCCGTCCGTCTCCTGGCCCGCGCGGGCCGGGACGCGGACTGGCAGACGCTCGGCGGCTCCGTGACCGACGCGGACGGCAGGTGCAAGGGCCTTCCGGACCCACCGGAGGGAACCACCCACGTACGGCTCGACTTCGACGTCGAGGCGTATCTCGCAAGGTCTGTGAAGAAGCCGGCCGAGGCGCAGCAGGACGCCCCCGCGCATCGGGAAAGCGGGACCCCCGGAGCGTTCTTCCCGGAGGTGACGGTCACGTTCGCCGTCGTGCCGGGGGAGCACTACCACGTGCCGCTGCTGCTCAACCCGTTCGGCTACTCCGTCTACCGAGGGAGCTAGCTGTATGACCGTCAACTCCGGCCCCACCCGCCCTGTGGTCCTCGGACAGAACCAGTACGGCAAGGCCGAGAACCGAGTCGTCAGGATCACGCGGGACGGCGCCACCCACCACATCAAGGACCTCAACGTGTCCGTCTCGCTCTCCGGCGACATGGACGAGGTGCACTACTCGGGCTCCAACGCCCACGTTCTGCCGACCGACAGCACCAAGAACACGGTGTACGCGTTCGCCAAGGAGCACGGCATCGAGTCCGCCGAGCAGTTCGGCATCCGTCTCGCCCGCCACTTCGTGACGTCGCAGGAGCCCATCCGCCGGGCCCGGATCCGGATCGAGGAGTACGCCTGGGACCGGATCGAGCACGCGGGACGCGGCGCGCACTCCTTCGTCCGCAGCGGCCAGGAGACCCGTCTGGCGCAGATCACCTACGACGGCTCGGCGTGGGAAGTCGTGTCGGGTCTGACGGATCTGACCGTGCTGAACTCGACCGACTCCGAGTTCTGGGGCTTCGCGAAGGACAAGTACACGACACTGCCCGAGACACACGACCGCATCCTGGCCACGTCCGTCACCGGCCGCTGGCGCTTCGGCTGGAGCGACGACGCCCAGCGGATGCCGGACTGGAACACGTCCTACGAGGAGGCGAAGAAGCACCTGCTCCAGGCCTTCGCCGAGACCTACTCCCTGTCGCTTCAGCAGACCCTGTACCAGATGGGCGCACGCGTCATCGAGCACCGCGGCGAGATCGACGAGGTCCGCCTCTCGCTCCCGAACAAGCACCACTTCCTGGTGGACCTGGAGCGGTTCGGGCTGAAGAACGACGACGCCGAGGGGGCCGTGTACTACGCCGCCGACCGGCCCTACGGCCTGATCGAGGCGACCCTCCTGCGGGAAGGCTGCGAGGCACGGATCCCGGTGGACCTCACCAACCTGTGACGGAAGCGAGAACCACGAATCATGACAGTCCGGCGCATCGTCATCGAGAACTGTTCGATCGCGACCGTGGACGCCCACGACACCGAGTACGCCTCGGGACACGTCGTCGTCGCCGGCAACCGGATCGAGGCGGTCGGGGCGGGGGCGGCCCCCGAGGGCCTGGAAGGTGTCGTACGCCGTGTCGACGCGTCCGGCCACCTCGTGACCCCCGGCCTGGTCAACACCCACCACCACTTCTACCAGTGGATCACCCGGGGCCTGGCCACGGACCACAACCTCTTCGACTGGCTCGTCGCGCTCTATCCGATCTGGGCCCGCATCGACGAGCCGATGCTCCGCGCGGCGGCACAGGGCTCGCTCGCCATGATGGCGCGCGGCGGGGTGACCACCGCCATGGACCACCACTACGTCTATCCGAGGGGCCGCGGCGACCTGTCCGGTGTCATCATCCGCGCCGCCCGGGAGACGGGGCTCCGCTTCACCCTTGCCCGTGGCTCCATGGACCGCAGCGAGAAGGACGGCGGACTGCCGCCGGACTTCGCCGTCGAGACCATCGAAGGGGCGCTGGCCGCCACCGAGGAGACCGTCGACGAGCACCACGACGCCTCCTTCGACGCCATGACCCAGGTGGCGGTGGCGCCCTGTTCGCCGTTCTCGGTCTCCACGGAACTCCTCAGGCAGGGCGCGGAGTTGGCGCGACGCAAGGGCGTGCGGCTGCACACCCACGGCTCGGAGACGGTCGAGGAGGAGAAGTTCTGCCACGAGCTGTTCGGCATGGGCCCCACCGACTACTTCGAGTCGACGGGCTGGCTGGGCGAGGACGTGTGGATGGCGCACTGCGTCCATATGAACGACTCCGACATCGCTGCCTTCGCCCGTACCCGGACGGGGGTCGCCCACTGCCCGTCCTCCAACGCCCGGCTGGCCGCGGGCATCGCCCGGGTCCCCGACATGCTCGCGGCGGGCGTCCCGGTCGGCCTCGGTATCGACGGCACCGCTTCCAACGAGTCCGGTGAACTCCACACCGAACTGCGCAACGCGCTCCTGATCAACCGCCTCGGTCCGCACAGGGAAGCCGCCCTGAACGCCCGTCAGGCACTGCGCCTCGGCACCTACGGGGGCGCTCAGGTCCTCGGGCGTGCGGCGCAGATCGGTTCCCTGGAGCCGGGCAAGCTCGCCGACCTCGTGCTGTGGAAGCTCGACACGCTGGCCCACGCCTCGATCGCCGACCCGGTGACCGCGCTGGTCCTCGGCGCGGCGGCCCCGGTCACGCTGTCCCTCGTGAACGGCGAGCCGGTCGTCGAGAACGGACGGCTGCTGCATGTCGACGAGGATGCCGTCGCCCGCTCCACGCGGGAGGAGGCCCAGCGCCTCGCACGGATCGCCGCGCAGCACTGAGCGGGCGAAGACCCCGGCCGGGAGGGACGGCTCCCGTCCGGACGCCGTGGACCCGAGCGGGGGCCCACGGCGGCCGTCACCGGGGCACGCGCACCCGCGCGTGCCCCGGAACGGCGTGTCGGGTGCCTACGCGGGCCCCGGCCACGCCATGAGACGGGCGAGGAGCTCAGCCTGCTCGATCGCGTCGTCGAGGGCATGGTGGGTATGGGGGCGCGTCGACAGCAGCCGCTCGGTGCGGGAGCCGGCGGTCAGCCGGTGGGGCAGGACGTCCGCGAGATGGGCCACGATCTGCTCGGGCTCCATCTCCCACAGGCTCCCGGCCAGGTGGCGCGCGGTCGCGGCCGGCAGGTCGCCCAGCGGCAGCGCCCGTCCCACCAACTCGACCGCGGGCACGCCCAGCAGCAGGCGTGCGGTGCCCGGTGCCAGCCGCAATTGCACACAGGCGGCGAGGCGTTTGCCCGTGCGGTACGAGGCGCGGGTGCGCGGTCCGACGACCAGGGCGTCGCGGCGGCCGTTCCGCTCGACGCGCACCACCACCTTCGTCGCCGCCTCCGGTACATGGGTGAACGTGCCGGACGGCTCGTCGTCGAACGACAGCAGCCGGGCGCCGTCGATCCAGGGGCGCAGCTCTTCGGGCAGGGGCAGGGCCGCCTCGGCGGGAACGGTGGTCACCTCTCCGCGGTAAGCGCGCGGTGCGCCCTCGGGGGCGGGTGAACCGTGCCGGAATTTCCTAGAGCCGGGGCCCGGCCTTCCACCACCGTGGGGGCCATGATCCTAGTGACCGGTGCCACCGGCACCATCGGCAGTGAAGTCGTACGACAGCTCGTGGCGCGCGGCGAGAAGGTGCGCGCCCTGACCCGGGACCCGGCCAACGCCCGGGTGCCCGGGAGAGTGGAGGCGGCGCGCGGTCACCACCGTGACCGGGCCTCGGTCGACGCCGCGCTGGTGGGCGCCGAAGTCGCCTTCCTGGTAGGTCAGTTCGGGCCCGAGGACGCCGACAACGGCCGGGGCCTGGTGGCGGCGGCCCGGGCGGCGGGCGTACGCCGGATCGTCAAGCTCTCGGCGATCGGGACGGGCGACCCGGCCCTGGGCCCGATCGGCACCTGGCATCTGCCCGGTGAGCAGGCAGTCCGGGACAGCGGTCTGGAATGGACGATCCTGCGCCCCTCGGCCTTCGCCTCCAACACGCTGGCCTGGGCGGCGGCGGTCCGCATACCGCCAGTGGGTGCGGGACCACAGGCAGATGTTCGAGGAGGCGTGAGAAGCAGCAGCGGCGGCGGCGAGTGCGGTCCATGAGGCCGGGCGCGCCCCGGAGCCGCTCGACGCGTACGCGCGGCGCTCACAGACCGAACAGCTCCGGCCTGCCCGCCAGCGCCCGGAAACGCCCCTGCGGGTCGGCCAGCAGTCTGCGCTCCTCGAGGTCCAGCAGGCCGCCGACGCCGGTCACCTCGGCGGCGACCGTTCCGTCCGTCTTCCGTATCGTCTGCACGACCCGGTACGTCTTGCCCTCGCCCCACTCGAAGGCGCACGTCACGTCCACCTCGTCGCCCGCGCGCAGCTCCCGCAGATAGCGGATGGTCGTCTCCAGGGCGACGGGACCGATCCCCTTGGACAGCAACTCGGACTGACCCACCCCGGCCTCCTGGAGCATGCACCAGCGGGCGTGTTCCGCGTACTGAAGGTAGACGCTCTGGTTGAGATGGCCCAAGGAGTCGGTCTCGTACCCCCGGACGGTGACACGGACGGCAAACGGCTCGCTCAAGGCTTCCCCTTCTCCCGGCTTCGACCGGACGCTCCGGCCCACCGATCCTGGCATGTCCCTCACGACCGTCGCGGGGAGGCCAGCAGATAGCGGGCCCGCGTCCGTGGCTGTGTGTGCTCGCTCGTCTGCCAGCCCGCCTGTTCCAGCGTGGCCGCGCAGGCGCGCAGCGCCGTCAGGTCCGGCTCGTGCACGGCGACCGCCTCGGGTTGCGGCGTCGCGCGCACCCGGTAGCCGGTGCCCTGGTCGCCGGTCGCGGGCCGGTGCCCGGCCGCCTCCAGGGCGAGTGCGGCGGCCTGCACCAGATGGGTCCGCTCCCAGCCGCAGGGGCGGTCCGTGGCGCCGTCGGGATTGGTCATCCGGCGCAGCTCCAGCAGCCCCTGCCAGGCGCCGCGCACCTCCCGCAGCCGGGCCGGTCCGCTGTCCGCGGACGCGTCACCGCCGACGCGTGCGGCGAACACAGCGGAGTCGGCGGGCGCGGGCGCGGCCGCCGGTGGCTGCCCGACGGGTGGTGTCTCCCGTAGGCGATGACCCGCCGGGGTCAGGAAGTGGTCGTGCGGCGGACGCGGATGCCGGAAGGCCAGCCCCCGCTTCACCAGCGCGGCGAGCTGGGCGTCTGTCCCCTTCAGCCGCCCGGTGAGGGGGTCGGCGGCTTCGATCAGGCGCTGCTGCACGGCGGTCGGCGGTCTGATCACGGCCCCTCCCTCACTCCTCGGAGGGCCCCGCCTCCCCCGCGGAGAGGGACCCATGAGAACAGTAGGCGTCGGGTCTGACATTCCACCCGGCCACCACATGGCGCCGGTGCTCCGTGCTCAGTCGGCTCATCGTCCCCGTGGAGAGCTGGAACAGCGCACCCCCCGACGCCGGCAGGCCGAGCCGCCGCGCGGTCAGCACCCGCAGGAAGTGGCCGTGGGAGACGACGACCACGCTGCCCTCCCCCTCGGCGAGCGCCGCGTCGATCTTGGCGATCATCCGGTCCGCGCGCGCCCCGACCTCCTCCGGGCTCTCCCCGGGATGGTCCGGGGGACCGGGCGCGACGCCGTCCGTGAACAGGAACCAGTCCGGTTGCGTCCAATGGATCTCGACGGTCGTCACACCCTCGTACCCGCCGTAGTCCCACTCAGCCAGGTCCGCATCGACGCGCGCGCCCCCGATCCCCGCCAGCCGGGCCGTCTCCCGGGCCCGCTCCATCGGGCTGACGAACGCCGACTCGACGCGATGCCGCGCGATCAGCGGAGCGAGCCGGCGCGCCTGCTCCCGGCCCCGGTCCGTGAGCGGGACGTCGGTGGAACCGGTGTGCCGCCCGGACAGCGACCACTCGGTCTCACCGTGCCGTACGAGGAGGAGGTCACCCATCGCCGTGCCCTTTCTGTCTTCGTTCGTACGGTGACACCTTCTCCCGGTGGCCGCAGGACGGGCTGCGCCGCTCGGCCCTACTGGCGGTAGCCGTTCAGGAACCGGCCGATCCGTCCGATCGCCGCCTCCAGGTCGTCCGCGTGGGGCAGGGTGAGGATACGGAAGTGGTCAGTGCCCGGCCAGTTGAAGCCCGTGCCCTGGACCACCTGGATCTTCTCCCGCAGCAGCAGGTCCAGGACGAACTTCTCGTCGTCGTGGATCTTGTGCACCTTGGGGTCGAGGCGCGGGAACGCGTACAGAGCGCCCTTCGGCTTCACACAGGACACACCCGGGATCTCGTTGAGCTTCTGCCACGCCACGTCGCGCTGTTCAAGGAGGCGGCCGCCGGGCGCGGTCAGCTCGTCGATGGACTGCCGGCCGCCGAGCGCGGCCTGGATGGCGTACTGGGCCGGTGCGTTGGCGCACAGCCGCATGGAGGCCAGCATCGTCAGGCCCTCCAGATAGTTGCGGGCGTGCTGCCGCGGGCCGGTCACGACCAGCCAGCCGGAGCGGAAGCCCGCGACCCGGTAGGTCTTGGACAGTCCGCAGAAGGTGAGGACCACCAGGTCCGGGGCGAGCGCGGCGGTCGAGTGGTGCACGGCGTCGTCGTACAGGATCTGGTCGTAGATCTCGTCCGCGAAGACCATCAGGCCGTGACGGCGGGCCAGGTCGAGGATGCCCTCGATGATCTCCTTCGGGTAGACCGCGCCCGTCGGGTTGTTGGGGTTGATGATCACAACCGCCTTCGTACGGTCCGTGATCTTCGAGGCCATGTCCTGGAGGTCCGGGTACCAGTCGGCCTGTTCGTCGCACAGGTAGTGCACCGCCTTGCCGCCCGCCAAGGTTTCTCAGTCACCTATGTTGGTGTCTCGCTCGGTCATCTCGTCGACGAGGTCGAGCATGTCGCCGAGGCGGCGTCGGAGCTTCTCGACGAGGAGGATCAGGCCGTCGGCGTCGAGTTGGGCGAGGTCTTCGGCGCGTGCGTACTCAAGGTCGCGGCGGGCGAAGTCGACGCGGGATGCCTGGAGGCCGGCGAGTGGGGGGAGCTCCGGCGGCTGGGGAAGGTCGTCGGTCATGGCGTGGGGTTCACCTGGGGGATGGGAAGTTGAGCGGGAACGGCTGGTGCGCGCACGCAATAGTTGAGTACTGAAGTGTTGGAATGCAACTGGCCAGTAAGTAAGTCCACTCGAACGCGCGTATGATTTTTCGCACGCTTGCTCGCAAGCCGGAAAGCATCCCCGTGATGTACCAAGCATGGTACAGACAATGATCATGCCTCCGACCAGCGTGTATCTGTGCCATATGACCCCATGCCCGACTGGGTACTCACCCGCCGCAGGGCCATCGGGGACAACGTGCGGGCCGCCCGGTTAGCGAGGAAGCTCACACAGGAGAAGCTCGGCGACCTCACAGGTCTGGACCGTAAGACGATCAACCGGATTGAGCAGGGCGCTCACGCGACGCTCGTTGACCATCTGATCCTCATCGCGGACACCCTCGGCATCCCGCTCGCCGACCTCGTGCGCTGAACCAGGCCGCAAGAGGCCCCGCCCATCCGTAGATGAGCGGGGCCAGTGTGCTCACCTACCAGCTGTAGGTCTGCCCGTCCGGGGTGACCGTGACGGTGAACTCGTCCAGCGTCGGGGCCCCCGTAGCGGCCCAGCGGCCCACCTGCTCCTCCGCGGCATCCCACAGAGCGGCGGGGCCGTCCTGCCGCACGATCCAGCGGCCGTTCTCCTCGTAGAGGGCAGCCCACGAGCCGGACTCGACATCGACGAGGACGTGTTCCTGGCGGCCGTCCTGCGCCAAGGTCAGGCGCTGCGCGTCCGGTACGGCAGCCTGTACGACGAACCGTGTCGTCCAGTCGTCCAGGACGTTGGCGCCGATGATGGCCTCGCGTTCCTTGCCCGTGTTGAGGTCGGGCAGGAGGCCGAGCGGCGGCGGCAGTTGCGGGCGGGCGAGCATGAAGCTCACCCGGCCGCCGAGGAGTGGCCCGGAGGCGGTGCGGTCGTCGTGGACGGTCAGCCGGGCGAGTTCTGACGCGCCGAGCCACCCGCCGATGGTCGCAAGGATCTTGCCGCCGGGCCGGGTCTGCTCGATCCACGCCTGCGGGATTGACCGCACCTGGCAGGTGGCGATCACCCTGTCGTACGGGCCGCCCTCCTCGTGACCCGCCAGCCCGTCACCGACCACGCGGACGGGCCAACAGCCGGCACCTGCGAGGGCCATGCCGGCCCGCGCGGATACCTCGGCGTCGACCTCGACCGTTGTCACGTTGTCCTCGCCGACGACATGGCATAGCAGTGCAGTCGAGTAGCCGGTTCCCGTGCCGATCTCAAGGACACGCGTTCCCTCGGTCGCCTGCAGGTCTTCGAGCATCCGCACGACCAGGCTCGGCAGGGTGGACGACGACGAGGGGGCGGCGGCGATGCGCCCCTGGACCTGGTCCGGGAAGACGCTCCCAGCGACCTGTGTCACGAGGCTGTCGTCTTCGTAGATCCGCGTGAGTCCCTCGGGTGAGTTTGCGGTCGCGGGCCGGTACCAGCCGCCCTCTTCGTACTCGAACCAGCCGTGCGAGAGGAACGCCTCACGGGGCACGGACAGGACGGCCGCTTCCCATTCGGGGCTGCGCAGTGCGCCTGACGTGGACAGGCGCCGCGCGAGGTCGGCTCGTAGGGGTTCCGAGTGCTGGGGGTCAGTCATGCTGGCTCGCTCCGTTCTCCAACAGGTCTGCGATTGCGTCTGTGATTGGCAGTCCGGCCGCGTCTTCGAGCCACGCCCATTGGCCATTGGGGTTGCACTCCAGGAACCACCATGCGTCGTCCGCGGTCACGGAGAAGTCGAAGGCACCGAAGTTCAGCCCGAACGCGGCGAGGAACCGCATCAGCGGCCCGCGTATGTCGTCCGGGCAGGGGATCGGCTCATAGGTGAGGCTCTGATATTCGGCTCTCCAGTCCACGACCCCGGGCGGCGCAGTGATCCGCGCGGCGAACACCCGCTCTCCGACGACAATCGCTCGCGCATCTGCCACCTTCGGGACCTGCGCTTGAAACAGATGGGCGCTGTGGCTCACCGCGCCGTCGACCTCGCCCGCCTCGACCCGAGCCGCCCAGATTCCGGCGGGCTCGCCCTCAACGTCGTACGCTCCCGCGTGCAACGGCTTGTAGATGGTCGGCTGCTCGGCGCAGAACGCCTTGGCCTGCCCAGGGTCGTTCGTGATCAGGGTCGCCGGGACCGTGAGCCCTACTCGGGTCGCAGCGTCCAACTGTGCCGGCTTGTACTCCGCCCGCGCGATGGCCTGCGGATGGCTCAGGTACAGACACGCCGGAAGCGCCCCCAGCACTCCGCCCAGGCCGCGCCGGTTTTCCTGTGCGGCGAACCGAGCTGCTTGCTCGCCGTTCTCCGTCGGGTAGGGACTCGGCCGGCGGTGGTACAGGGCGCGCACGGAGGAAAGCTCGGCTGTCCGCTCCCCGACACTCAGCCGTCCGTCCCATCCGGCCGTCCCTAAGCGGGCGTCGACCACTACGCGAGTTGGGAAGTCGCGCCCCGGGTCGAACCGGAGGACGGGCACCCGGCGCCGGTTCAGTTCCGCGATGACCAGATCGGCGGTTGCGTCCTCGTACTCGGTACAGACCAGCACCGGGCGTCCGTCCATGGCTCTACCCCCTAGTCCTGTGTCGCGTCATGGCCAGAGTCGGCATCCACCTTGCCGTCCTTGCCGAGCTGGGTGGGCGGGTAGGTGTTCACGCTCGTTCCGTGTTTGCCGAGTTCGGCTGGCGTCATCGCTCCGTCCTCGCCGATCCATCGGCCCGTCTGCGTGGCCGGGTCAATGCCTGCGTACCGCCACGGCGAGGGAGAGCCGTTACGTAGCGGAGCCATGCGGCGCAGCCCCCACGGGGCGGGTGGAGTGGTGTGTGTACTTGCGGTGCTCGTCTGCAAGTGTCCTCCTTGGTTGCTTCGTACGGTGGGCGTGGTGCAGGACCCGCCCCGGCTGCTCGACCTGTCCAAGGGTTGGGGAGCCGGGGCGGGGGTCTGTGGGGTGTCAGCGGGCGCCGGTCAGCGCCTCGTAGTGGTCGCATAGGGCGTTCAGTGAGCGGGCCAGGCGTCGGGCGTGCCGGATGGCCTCGTACCGTCCCAGCCCGGTCGCCGTGCGCTCCAGCCGTCCGCGGGCCTCGTCGAGGCAGGCGAGCGCGACGTAGCGGGGGATGTCGTCCTTGGGCTGGCTTATGGCGGCCTGGTGGACTTCTTCGATCATCAGCGCCAGGTGCCCACGCAGGAGACCGATCAGCCTCTCGACCTCGGCCTCGTCGAGCGGCTCAACGTCGGGAGGAAGTAGTCGGCTGATCGTCTCGCGCATCGTCGCGATGTCCGGTGGCCGCAGGGCGGGTTCGGGGCTTGCGGCGCTCACGGTCTCCGGCGGCATGGGTCAAGCCTCCACGATCATAGTGATCCGTCTCACAGTCGTGACCGTAGAGGGGCTCAGCACACCCAAGGGGTAGGGTCCCTACCCCCTTGTCCGGGGGTACAGTTCCTACCCCCTACAGGATCACACCGGTACGCCGAGCTCCCGCGCCAACTCGGCAGCGTCCTCCCGCACCATCCGAGGCCCCGACTTCACCAGCCCAGGCAGCGCCCCGCGCGTGTGCAGGTTGTACTGGATCGTCTCCGGCGACTCGCGGAACGCCTTCTTCAGATAGCCCACGGACGCGGCCCCCTCGTCGAGCAGGTCGTGCGCCCGCGCCGTCTCGATCAGGTGGTACGAGCGGCGCGTCGCCGACGGGATCCGGTCCAAGTCCAGGGCGTTGGCGACCTCCAACGCCCGGGCCGGTTCCATCAGATCGTTGTGCATGGTGATCGCGTACCCGTCGACGATGCCCCGCCCGAAGATCAGCCACGGGTGGGCGTAGTCGGCGCCGAGCTGGCGGGCGGCGGCGTCGGCCTTGTCCCAGTACCGCCATGCGTCCCCGGCCTGCCCGGTCTTGGCGTAGGACAAGGCGACGGCGAGGTACTGCAGCCCGCGCCGGGCGATGTGGTCGGGGTCGTCGTCCGAGGGGATCAGCACGGCAGCCTGCTCGGCCAGTTCCACTCTCTCCTGGGCTGACTCCCCTGCGTCCCGGTGGACGTGGTTGACGTACCAGGCGGCGGCGGCCATGGCGCGGGGGCTGTCGGCGTCCTGCGCGACGGCCATGCCGCGGTCCCCGGTGAGCATCACCAGGTCGGGGGCGGGCTGGAAGCTGAGGAAGAGCTGCGCGAGATGGTAGGTCTCGGCGAGTGCCACCAGGGCGCGCCGCCGATCGGCGCCGTCGAGGACGCGTGCGGCGTGCTGCGTGTCGGTGAGGAGACTCGGCAGCAGGGCGATGATGGCGGTGCGGTGGTCGCCGCGGGCGTGCCACAGCTTCCACGCCTGCCGCAGCCGGGCGGCGAGCACTGCGGCGGACTCCGGTTCCTCGTCGACCGGGCCGAGCTGGTAGCGAGTGAGGGCGTGCCGCATCAGCGGCAGCGCGGTGTGCTCGGCCTTGGTGTAGGTGGCCGCGGCGATGCGGTCGTCTCCGGTGAGCTCGGTGATGTCCTCAACCCCGAGGACGCGGGCGAGGCGCAGCAGCTTGGGGAGGCGGGGCATCCCGATGCGGCCGGTCTCGATGGCCTTGACCCATTCAACGGAGTGGCCCATCACGTCGGCGACGTAGGCGCGGGTTTTCCCGGCTCGGGTGCGGGCGCGTTGGACGCGCTCGCCGAACGTAAGCGTTGCGGTCGTGGGGGTCGGGGTAGCATCAGATGGCACGGTCTCGCCCCTATCACTCTGTACAGCTCGTCACTGTCAGGGTAGGGGCGGGACCTTTTTTGTGTGGGGGTGTTGTGACGCCTGTGCACGTAGTCTTGATCCATGTCCCCCGATCTCGTGACCCCTAGGTCCGTGCGGTCCGCTGACGACCTCAACGAGGAGATACGGGCCCTGTGGCAGCGCGCTGGCAACCGGCTCGGGCCGGAGGAACGGGCGGAGTATGAGCGGCTGGTCGTCGCGTGGGCGGCCGCGGTGCGGGCCGAGCGGGGCGCAGTCGAGACGGCCTGATCTGGCGAGAGTCCCCAGCCGTAGGGAGAGTTGCGGGGCCCGGGCCGGTACGGTCGTCGTGCTGACGTTGTGCTTTGGAGGGTCCAGCGCAGTGATGCCCCCGGGGTGGTGCCCGGGGGCTTTATGCGTACTGGCGGCGTTGCGGGTCCAGGCCCATCGACAGCAGCGCGCTCTTCCTCTGCGGCTGCTGCGGGGCGCCGTCCTTCCGGCACACCAGCGCATCCGGATCCCAGGCGGGGGCCTGCAGCGAGTAGCCGTCCGGGCAAGTCTGCCCGTCCTTGCCGTCGGCGCCGTCCTTCCCCGCCGGTCCCTGAGGTCCGGCGGGCCCTTGCGCGCCCTGCGGCCCCTGCGGGCCAGTAGCGCCGGCCGCGCCGGACGGTCCGACCGCTCCCGGGGAGCCAGGCGTGCCGGGTTGTCCTGGCTGCCCGGTCTGGCCCGGCGCCCCGGACGGCCCCGGCGAGCCGGCCGCGCCAGGCGGTCCCGCCGGGCCCGGGATCGGCACCGGCACCTCGGCCCGCGCCGACAGCGACGGCACGGCCTTCGAAGGGTCGGGTGCCACCGGGGTTCCGCCCTTGGCCCGCACCTGCGCTCTCAGGGCCCGCACGTCCCCCGCCAGTGTGCTCACCGCGGCGCCGCGCTTGTTGGCTTCCGCGGCCGCCGCCGCATACCGCCGGTCAGACGCAGCCCGGTCGGCGTTCACGCGGTGCCACAACGCCCACGAGATTCCGAACAGAGCGACGATCGCGCACAACACCGCGATGCCGCGCCAATGCAAAACGATCGTGCGCTCGGTTCGGGTCATGGGTTGGGGTTTCCTCCGAGTCGGATGTTTTCTATCTCAAGCTGGGTGATGCGGACGAGGTAGTCGTGGCGCTGTTGCTCCAGGGCCGAGATCTGTGCGTCTTTCTCGGCGAGGCGCCTCACGAGGCCGTCGCGTTCCTCTTGGACTTGGTCCGTCAGCGAGTTGGCGGTCTCACCGCGCTTGCCGATGTACGCCACCACCGAGCCGGACAACACGCCGACGCACGCGAGGATCGCGCCGAGGGTGGTGGCGTCCAATCGGACCTCCTAGGCGGCGAGGTTGACGGACTTCCGGGTCACGCCCACGTTCTTCTGCACCTGGTAGGAGAGGCCGGTCGGCTTCCACAGGCCGAAGTGCGAAGCGACCGACATCACGAACCCGACGAGCGCGAACACGATCGCGGAGGTGACGGAGTAGCCGGCCGGGTGCGGGGCCAGGTACTCGACCAGGACGCCGTTGGCCGCGTCGAGCGCGAGCAGGATCACGGCCTGGATGCCGGGGGCGGTGACGTGGGTGGTGACCACGCCGACGAGGAGCGGCAGCACGAAGGTGACGCACAGGCCGAGCCAGTAGGCCGCGTTGATGGTCTGCATGGGTTGATCCGTTTCTCGGGGAGGGGTTGAGGAGGGGGTCAGACGTTGGGGACGTGGAGCGCGGTCCACGAGGTCGGGCCGGGGATGCCGTCGGCGGCGGAGCCGGTGTAGCCGAGCTTGCGCTGCCACGCGGCGTACGACCGCTCATCGCCCGGCCCCCACACGTCGGCGTCGGCCGAGCTGAGGTAGTGGTTGCAGCCGACGGCGACCAGCCGGGCGTGCATGGCCCGGATGATCGGCGACTTGCGGCCCGCGACGAAGAAGCCAGCGCCGGGGAACGGCTCGTAGGTCGGCGGCTGCGGCGGCTTCACGGGCGTGATGAACGACGGCCACGAGCCGGGGTCCACGTGGTCGTTCTCGGGGACCTGAGCATGCGCGTACCAACCGCCGGCGGTCTCCCACACCGACTCGCTGCGGTGCGGGGTGAAGTCGGTGGGGTGGCCCATCGGCCAGGCGTCCGCGATGCCCAGGGAGCGGGTCCAGGCGTTGATGTCGGACCAGCCCTTGCACGGGGTGTCCGCGAGCGTGGCGTAGACCTTCCCGTTGTAGCGGGTGTAGGGGAAGAACACCGCTTCGATCTGGATCACGTACTTCCCGGCCCGGTTGGTTCGGGTTCCGCCGGGGAGGTCGACCACGCTCTTGCTGCGGCTGTCGGCGGGGTAGAGCTGTGCGAGCTGCCCGGTGAAGGGGTCCCAGATCAGATGCGGGGCCATCTGGACGCCGGAGCCGGTGAAGTAGCTCAGCAGTGTCTCGAAGCTGATGTGGTCGGCCGGGGCGCTGGGGCTGGCGTTCTTGTCCCAAGTGATGTGCGCAATGGCGCGGGCCGGGTACGTGGGATCGGTGGGTGCGTGGTCGCCGACGTCGTGTCTTGCGGCGCCGGGCATCCAGAGGTCGACCATGGTTACAGTCCCTTCGCGGTGAGCCAGGTGTGGGCGGCGAGCGCCATCGCCAGGTCGGGATCCGCCGGCGTCGGCGTCGGGGTGGGGGTCGGCTGCGGTGCGCCGACGAGGGCGGGCACGGTGACGTCGCCCTGCTGGGACAGCAGCCACGTGAGGTCGGCCGTGGTCAGGTAGCCCCAACCGGACTGGCCCCATGAGGCGTTCCACGAGTTCGGCACCCAGTACTCGCCGGTCGTCGCGTCGTACTTCGACAGCTCCAGCTCGTGGCCGCCCGCGATGGGGGAGGTCTTGTCGAGGAGGATCCGGCCGTCGGTGGCCGTGTCGAACATGCTCTGCAGCCACTCGATGCCGATCATCACCGGTCCGGTCTGCAGTGCGCTGTTGAGGGCGGCGATGGAGAACGCGTGCGTGTAGCCGCTCGCGAGCCCGAGTGCCTTCAGTGCCTTGCCGACGCCGAGCCCGGTCGAGCCGGTGTCGGTGGGCGGGTACTGGCCGGAGACGCCGTCGAGGATCGTGGCCAGCGAGTAGAGGGCGACTGCGAACCCCTCGTCGAGCTGGTGCTCGCCCGCGGTGAACAGGCCGTGCGACGCCGCGGCCCCGGCCGCCGTGATGATGACCGAGGTGGACGCCGTCCGGCCAGCCGAGTCCGTGCCGAGCACGCCCGTGCCGGCGTTGCCCGTGCACGAGCCCAGGGAACCCTGGTCCAGGATCGGGATCCGGCGCGTCCACTCCACGGACTTGATGGCGCTCTGCGGCAGAACGCCGTGGGCGTAGCGCAGGCTGCGCGGGTCGTGCTCGACGTGACGGCCGAGTCGGAAAGGGCCGTCGGTCTCCGGGAGATGCTGAATTTCCACGCTGCCCTCTTTCATATGACGGTGGTGACCTGCTCGAACTTCTGCGCCACCACGCTGCCGATCCCTGCCGTTCCAGCCAGGAAGTTCCGGACAGCGTTGACCACATCGATTTCCTGTACGACCGGTGTGTCCTGGTTGATCTGGGCAATGTTCACCGACACCACCGGTTCACCGCTGGCGTTTTTCCCGGTCACCATGTAGTTCGCCACAACTGCTCCTTATGCGGTCCGTTGCAATGTGATCTCGCTGTCGGTGTAAATGGTCGTGTTGGCGGCGGTTGAAGTGGCTTGCGCCCACTGCAATCCGAAGGTTCCGCCTGTGGCGCCGACGCGGACGGTTCCCATCAGTAGGACGGATTGCGGGTTTCCGACCCCGACACCGCCGTAGGTTCGTCCCGCGTTGATGTCGGTCCACTCATTGCGGAGCGTGTAGCCCCAGGTGGAGACGGCGTCCTTCTGGGTGCCGCCCCCGGCTGTGCCGGAGATGACGGTGGTGCCGGTGCCGTATCCGATCCATTTCCCTTGAGTGTTGGCGGGGACGGTCCACGCCATGATGAGGTCGGCGGCAATGTCGCTGTCGTACGCGAACCACCCCTCGAAGGTGTACACAGCATTTGCGACGACGGTGAATTGCAGATGAGGGTCAAGGGTCTGTGTTGTGGTCGAATTTCGCTGTGTGTCAGCGGTTTTCCGGGCCGTCTGCGGCAGCATGGACCGCAGCAGCAGAGCGGTCAGTTTCTGCCCTGCAAGAGGTGTGGGATACGACTCGGGCACCATGTCTCCTTACAGGGCGATGATGGTCGGGTGGGCGAGCGACAGGGATTCGCCCGCCGCATGGGATTTCACGACGCCGTTCACCGACCGCGTCACAACGAATGTCTGCGGGCCTGAAACCGCGAACCCGCCATACGCGACCGTGGCATTCGTGGTTGTGATGCCGGGCGCACCCGACGCTGAGACGCCCACCGAGCCCGTCGCGATCGGCGAGGAGGTGACCGTCGCCACCAGCTGCCAGTTGGTCGGCTCGGCGGTGCCGTCCTTCCAGACGCGGGCGCTGATCGTCTGCCCGGCCACCTGCGCGCGGATCCACCACACGTCGTTCGCGGCATACGTGCTGCCGGTCTCGTAGGTGCCCATGTCGGTGCCGCTGGCGGTGATGTTCAGGGCGACCGTCTGCCCGTCCGACGTCTGCCGGAACAGCAACCTGGCCCGGTAGAACGTCGCCGGGTCCTGGTAGCGCATGATGATGCCCGGTGCGAGGCTGTTGCCCGCTGGCACCTGGCCCGGCGAGATCGACACGAGCACCGACGTGTCCGCGATGCCTGCCGCGGCGAGGTCGAAGCGGATCGTGGTCGGTGTCGACCCGAGGTTGATCGTCCCCAGCCCGTTGGACAGCCCGGTGTTGCCGGACACCGTGCGGTCCGCTGTGACGCCCTGGACCTCGTTCCACACGTCGCCGGAGGTGGCGGTGCCCCAGCCGGACGCGGAGGTGCGGTCGAATCGGTCGAAGGGCTGCGCGCTGATAGAGGAGACCGTCATCACTTCGCCGCCGGCCCGGACGTCGAACGGGAAGTCCGAAGCTGCGGATGTCCAGGTCGGGCCGCTCGTCGTCAGCACGTCCAGCACTGTGGCCGCAGTCCCGACCGGCTCGGCGAGCTGTGAACTGTCGGTGTCCAGGCGCGCGTTGGTGTCGAGGTAGCCGATCGTGTTGTACGGCGACGCCGGCGCGCACACGAAGGTGATCCGGTGCTCGAAGTGGGTGATGTCCTCCTCGAAGCCGAGGATGAGCTGGTCGATGCTGTCGGTCCCCAGCCAGGACGGCGGGTTGATGACTTGGACGCGGTCGCCCATCCGCAGGGCGAGGACGGCCCGCCGCAGCGCCGGGTTGTTCACGAAGCTGGCGTGGGCGAGGTTCACTGAGATCTGCGGGTACCGCGGTTCGTCTACGGTGCCCAGATGGACGCGCCACGCGGCTTGGTCCAGCAGGGTGGCCGTGTCCGAGCTGCCGAGGTTCAGTGCGAGCGGCGAATCGGAGTTGGGGCCGTAGACGCCGACGCCTGCGGGTGGCTGCGCGGTGGACAGGTTGCTGGTGGTGTCTTCGTACGTGGCGGTGACACCGCCCACGCTGACCACGACGCGGTTGGCGAGGTAGCGGTCGTCCTCGACCGGGGTGGGCACTGCGCTGAGGTTGTAGCCGGTGTAGTCCAGCACCAGCTGGGGGTCTTGGTTGTAGAGGCTGACGCGGGTGCGGTAGCCCAGCCCGAGGACGGCCCGGGTCTCGTAGATCATTCCGCCGTCCGCGTCGGCGCACTCCCGCATCAGGCTCAAGGGATTGGTCTTGCCCTGCGCGCCCATCGCCGCGGTGTCGTCGAGGTCGCCGATCCAGTCGACGGGGATACCCGACTCGCCGCACAGCCGCTGAACCCGACGGCCGGCTGTCTCCCCGATCGGGTTGAGGCGGACGCCGAGCGCGGCGATGTCGGTGATGGCGTTCTCGACCGTGCAGTGCCCGATGGCGACGCCGGGCAGGAACTGGGTGCCGATCGGCTGGACCACGGAACGGCTGGCGGGGCCGAATTGGACTCGGGTGACGCGGGTCAGCTGGGTGAGGGTCTCGGTGTCGTTGACGGTGTACACAGACCCGGTGTTGACGTCCTTCAGCCGGAGTGCCCGGGTGATCGACGTCCCGGATTCCTGCAGCTCGATGCTGACGTACAGGAGGCGTCCGCGGACGTCGAGGGTGTGCGACAGCTCGGCGCCGAGGAACGTCCCGTCGTCAGCGAAGGTGCGCAGCACCAGCGAGTTGTTGGCTTCGGTCGTCGAGTAGAACAGTTCCCAGAACTGGGGCGACCCGGCGGAGTAGTCGGACTGGTCGATCGAGCAGATCACCTTGCCGTCCGCCAGGCCGTTCACCGGAACGTACAGCAGGAAGCGCACCTGCGTGGCCGTCGGGTCGGCGTAGGCGGCGACACCGCCGGAGAGGGTGGCGGAGGTGAGGTCCGGGAGGGGGTCGCTCGCGGCGAGACTGCTGTAGCTGGCTAGCGTCGGCGTCCCAGACCAGGTCATCGGCGAGCCCGTCGTGAGCGCCGACGCGAGTGACGTGGACCCGGCGGGGTCCTCGCACGGCCAGTACGCCACGACCGACGGCGGCAGCGGGTTTGTGACCGCGTTGTAGATCACGCTGCGCGCCGACGCCGGGCCCTGCGAGAGGCGCTGCAGGAGACCGTTCACGGCGACGTCCGTCCACACGTCGGTGCCGGTCGGGTCCCACGACGGCGGCCACTTCGGGATCTCGCCCCAGACGCGGTAACTCTTGCCGCCCATCCCGTCCGGCACCGAGATCCTGACGGGCTGGTTGCGGCCGATCTGCCCGTACCAGACGCCCATCGGGTTGCGCGGGGTGAAGCGGCCGTCCGCGTTCTTCAACGGCAGTGTGGCGGAGGCCTGCTCGGTCTGGCTGCCCTCGTCGCGGATGCCGCGCGTGAGGGTGATGCGGCCCTGGTCGTCGCGGACCATCACATACGGGGTGATGTCCGTCCACACGCCGCTGACGAGGAGTTCGACCGTGACGGGGTCGCCGGTCGATGCCTCGCCGGACGCGCCGAGGGGACCGGCCGTAGCGCGCATGCGCTGCTGCCAGCCCATCACCCGAGCTGCGAGACCACCTCCGGGCATCGGCTACTCGTCCCACACCACAAAGCAGGACATATTCACCGCTGCACCGAACGTGCACCGGACCCGAAGGAACTTGGACGCCGCGATGATCGGCCTTTCGTCAGGCATCCACTGGTAGTAGTAGTTGATGTCCGTGGACCCGGCCGTCGCCGGCACCAGGTTCGCGTCAAACGTCCGCGTCGCGGTGGTGGCGCCCTCCACGGTGAAGGTGTAGCCGGTCAGCGCTGTGCCGAGCTGCACGAGGGAAGCCGGAGCGTTCGGGTCCAGCTGCTGCACGCCACTCGCCACGTGCGCGGTACCACCCGATGCGGCCACGTCGGTCTGGATGAGCTCCACCTGCCCGGCCGACGCGGGGACGGCGTCCAGGGTGAAGCCCCACGAGATGAGCTGCATCTGCCGGGTCGACGGCGGGGCGATCTGAAGCATTGTCTTGATCGCTGTGCCGGTCGTGACTTTCTGCTGGGCTGCGGTGGTTGGCGCAGGTCCGTTCCAACACTTATACCGATGCATCCCTATATCTCCCTACGCCGGACGCCCGGCAAGAATCATCTGGACGTTGCCGCCACGGACCCGGACGATCCGGCGGAACACCTTGAGGAACAGCTCGTCGATCTCACTGCCGCTGGAGCGGATCTCCAGCACGATCGGGTCCCGGTGGCTGCCCGCCGCCGCGGCCATACGGCGAGAGTCCGGGCCCGAGTGCACCCGCGACCCGACCGGCAGCTCCAGGAGCTCCGGCTCGTACTCGCCCACCCACGTCAGCCCGCCCCGCGCACCCCCGGTCGCGGCGGCGCCGACGATGCCGCCCGACGCCTTCCCGGCTGCCCGGGACAGCGCCCGCTCCATGACCTTCGCCAGATCGGCCATCGCCTTCTCCAGCCGGGCCTGCTGCTTCTCCAGCGACTTGACCAGCTTGTCCTGCGCCTTGATCGCCGCCCCGTACACGGCGTCCGCGGTGGTCTGGCCCGCCTGCTTCGCGTACGTCGCCGTCTGCGACCGCAGCGTGTTCAGCGACTGGATCTCCGACGACGACGCCCCCATCAGAGCGCCCGCGGTCTCCAGCCCGCCGCCGTTGATGCCGGCCTCCGCGATGTCCTGCAGCATCCCCTTGTCGAGGCCCTTAGCCTTCAGGTCTTTCAGGGCGTTCGCGAACGCCTGCGCCTTGTCCCTGGATTGGGTGGCTGCGCCCATGATCGAGGCCACGGAGATCGGCTGCCCTCCGGCCGCCGAGGCGACGCCGGTGACGTTCGCGGAGGAGAGGATCCCGGACCGCACGCTGTCGGACAGCTGGCTGGCGCTGTTCTTCAGGTCGTTGAGCTTCGTTTTGGCGTTGTCGAGGCTGGCGTTGACGCTGTTCAGGTTCTTGTCGTAGCGGATGAGGCTCTTGCCGACGGAGTCCAGTTCCTTCAGCAGATGCGTCTCGGTGCGTCCGCGGAACGCTGCCCGGATCTGGCCGGCCGCGTCATTCAGCGACGACACCAACGCATCGAGGCCATCCGGGGCGCCGAGGCCCCGCTCGAACGGGGTCCTCTTGTAACCGGCGAGGCGCCCGAAGCCGCTGATGCCGAACTCGCCGCGCAGCTGCCCGCGCGCGTCCCTCTCCGCCTGCGTGAGACCGCCCTTCGCGAACCCCGCCAGCTTCAGGCGGCCCGCGTTCAGCGCGTCGAAGAACCCGACCCCGTACTTCTTCACCGCTGAGGACTGGACCACGTACTCGGTGTTCGACACCCGGTACGCGCCACCCGGGGAGATCGCGGTGATGCTGTCACTGGTGCCGCCGCCAGGGCCCTGCACGTAGCCGCCGCCCGGGAACGCCTGCACCGATCCGCCGACGGCGTAGCCGCGGACCGGGCCACCCTTGGCGTGCGGGCCCTGCGAGTAGTACTGATTCGGGTCGACGCCGGTCTTCACACCGTTGATCATCACGGTGACGATGGCGGTCTTACCGTTGAGAGCGTCCACGGCAGACTGCACGTTCCCGATGCCGGACAGGGCCTGCCCGGTCTTCGCAGACACCGTCACGCTGCCGTTCTTCAAATGCGTGACCTTGAATCCGAACGCGTTCAAGATCTGCTCGGCCCCACTGGACAGGGTCTTCAGCGTCACGCTCTTGGAGCCCGGCGACTTCCGCACCGCGGCGTTGAAGTCGTTGATGTCCGACTCCGCGGCCTTCTTGTCCACCGTGATCTGGAGCTTCTTGGCCTCCGGCGCCTTCAGCAGCTCATCAGCGAGCTCCTTCGCCTTCTCCTTGCTGCCCGTCATCGCCGTCGCGACGTCGATCAGGTTCTTGCGGCCCTGCTGGTAGGTCTTGTCGACCTGGTCCCACGACGTCTTCTCCTTCAGCTTCTTGTCGACGAGGTCCTCGGTCTTCGCCGCCAGCTGGCTCAGGACATCGCGGTTCTTACGCCCGGCGTCGGTGTTGATGTCGAGGGTGCGGCCGTTGTCCTTGATGGCCTGCTTGGCGTCGGCGATGGCCTGGTGGAACGCCGTCTCCGCATCGAAAGCACTGCGGTGCGCCGTGTTCAGCGCCATGATCGACTGCTCCAGGCCCTTCGCGGACTGCGCCTCATCGTCGAGCTGCCCCTGCGTCACGACGGCCTGAGCGCCGAAGATGCCCATGCCCTGCGCGGTCAGCTTCTGCTCGATCGCCGACCCCGCCAAAGCGTTCTGGTAGGCGCTCAACTCACCGACGAGCTTCTTCGGGTCGCCGCCGTGCTTGGCGTAGGCGTCCTCCAAGTTCTTCAGGGCCGCCGCAGCCAGGTTCGCCTTGCCGCCTTCCACCAGGCTGGCGAGGGACTTGTCGAGGGCGCCGATGTCCTCCTTGGCCATGTTGAAGCTGTTCGAGTGCTCCGAGCCGAGCGTGAAGATGCTGTTCATGACGTCGTTGAACTTGTCCATGCCACTGGACTTGCCGGCCACCCGGTCGACGTCGTAGGCAAGGCCGTCCATGTCCTTGCCGAAGATGCGCAGCGACTCGCCCGTCGTCTGCCCGGTCATGCCGAGCTTCTCGATCGACGTCGTCATCTTGTCGACGTCGGGCGGGGTGCGCTTGCCGACTTGCGACAGCGCGACCACGGCGGCCGCGACGAGTGCGATCCCGCCCGCGACGACAGTCATCTTGCCTACGGTGCCCAGCTCCATGAACGCGGCCTTCAGCCCGGCCACACCGCCGCCGGCCGCGGCGAACGCCCCCTTCATGTACATGGCCTTCAGTGCCACGCTCTCGAAGACACTCCCCAGCCCGGCTATCGCCTTCCCGCCGGCCGCCCACAGCATCGAGGCCGCGGCAGCGACCTTCATCGCGGCGGACACGGCGACAGTTGCCGTGAGCAGTCCGGCTATGGCGACGGTTGCGCCGATGGTGGCCGACTTGTGGTCCAACAGCAGCGAGATGACGCTCTGCAGCGGGGGGATCAGTTTCTCGCCCAGGGTGATCATCAGTGCGTCGAGGCTGGTCTGCAGTCGCTTCGTCTGGAAAGCGAAAGTCTGCTGGGTGTCCGCCCACGACTTCCCGAAGCCCTTGGCGCCCTTCTCCAGCGCCGGGTATTTGGACTCCAGCCGGTCCATTTGGCCGACCAGGATGTTGAGGCCCGCGCCGGCCTTCCGGCCGAACGCGTCGGTGATGATCTGGCCCTGTTCCTTGGAGGAGATGCCCGCCTTGTGCATGCGGTCGACGAGGTCCTCCAGGGCGAGCTTGAGGCCGCCCTTCTGCATGTCGGTGGCGAGCGTGGTCTGGGTCAGTCCGAGCTTTTGCAGGGAGTCGCCTGCGGTGGCCACCGGTTTGGCGAGCGCCATCACGCTCATCCGCAGCTGGTTACCTGCCAGTGAGCCGCGAATATTGTTGTCGCCAAAAACCGCCAATGCTGCTCCGACGTCGGTTATCGACAATCCGAAGCCCTTGACGGTGGCGACCATTCCGCTACCGAATGCGTTGGCGAGGTCCTGCATTTTCATGTCGCCGACGCCCACGGTCGCATTCAACGTGCCCATGGCTTGGTCGAAGTTCTGGACGCCAGGGATCCCGGAAGCGACGGCGGCGGTGAGGGCGTTGGTGACGTCGACGAGGTCGGCGTGGCCGGTGGTGGCGCCCTTGGCGGCGGTCTCGACGAGGTGCAGAGCCTTGCTGCTGCTGATGCCCATCGACTCGAAGTTCGACTCGACGTGGAACAGGGACTCCGCGAGCGAGTCGGGGTCCTGGCCGACCTTCCCGGCCAGGTCCAGGACACCCTTCTTCAACCCCGCCATCTTGTCCTGCGCCACACCAGCCTGCGTGTGCAGCAGGGTCATGCTGGAGTCGAATTTGCTGGCCATCCGGACTGACTCGACGCCGATCGCGGCCAGTCCCGCCCCGGCGAGGAGGGCCGTCTTGTGGAAGGCGGCCATGCCCGTGCCCGCTTTGTTGACCTCGGCGTTGACGCTGGCCATGGCGGGGCCGGTCAGGTTTTTAGCCGTGATCAGAATTTCCACCACGTTCGTCATCCGGATTCACCCCCAATCTCTCGATCTCCAGCAGCCGGAAAGTCTCGGCAGGCTCGTTCTCAATTTCCGACGGCAGTTTGTGCCACCGGTCGGCGAGGCCGAGAATGTAATTCGCGTAGGTCAGCTCGCGAGGCTCTCGGACAGGGGTTCCATCGGGATCGACGCCACCGGGGACGGCTCGCCAGATGGCGAGCTCTCGGGCAAAGGGGCAGGGACCCCGGCCATCGCCTCGTTCCATCGGCGGACGATGTCGATGATGAGGTCGTCGTCCTCGCCCATGATGGCGTCGAGGGTGGTCGGGACGGGTTCGCCGTCCTCCGTCTCCAGGTTCCAGTCGACGATGCGCTCGGCGAAGAGCTCGATGTTGCCCTCGATGCCCTCCTTGCCGTTGTAGCCCGTGCCTTTCTGGCTGGCGACGAGCTGGCCCAGCGACATTGAGCGGACGCGGACTTCGAGTCCGGCGTATTCGCCGTCCTCCCACTTCAGGTGGTAGATCTTCGGGTTGCGCTTGAAGCCCACGGATTCCTCCCGTGTCGTGAATGGGCTGGTGGAACTCCGCAGGGCTCAAGACCAGGTCGGAACGGCGCCATCTGCGAGCACGCCAGGCACCGCGGCCGTGAGCTCACCACTGTTGGAACGCTGCAGCGGATAGTCGGTGTACAGGACGTTGTTGGTGAGGGACTTGCCGCCGACACCGATCACCGTGGCGCGGGCCACCGAGGTGCTGGGGACCGTCTTGAAGACGTCGTGCACCAGGTTCGTCGCGAAGTCCGCGACGATGTTCAGCGTGATCGAGAAGTCCGCGAGGAGCAGGATCCTCTCGTACGCGGACTTGTCGATGCCAGTGACGTCCTGCACGCCGCGGGGGGTCGCGAACTGCAAGTTGGTGATGTCGTTCCGGATGTCACGCGCCACCGCCGAAGCGTCGGCGACGCTCAGCGTGGTCCAGCCAAGGCCGTTCTGTTTCGCCATGAGGGCTCATCCCTTCTGCTGCTGGTCGGCAATGCGCTGCTGGTGCTCGCCGAAGTCTTCGACCCAGTCGTCTGGGCTCGTGTGCTGCCGCTGCCGGCCGGTCGGATTGCCCCGCCAGTCGCCGTCACGGACGAGGTAGATCTCCGGCCGTGTGCGGTGCTCGGCGAAGCACCGCTGGTACGGCTCGAAGCGGAACACCGTGAGCCCGTCGCCGCGCTTCATCTCGCGGAAGGTGCGCCCGGACTGGGTGCGGATGTATGCGGCCTGCGTCCGGCCGAGGTCCGTGCGCTCGTCGATGGCGGACTCCCAACCGTGCTGCCACGCCTGGCAACCGGCCTGCTCGCACGCGGCCCGCACCTGCACGTCCCGCGGGCTCGTGATCGAGTACGTCTGGTACGCGCCGACCGGCATCGCCGGGTCGATCCTGTTCACGCTCTGCATCACAGGCCCTCTCAGAACACCGTCGAGACGTCGTTGCGGACGGCGGCGACGGCGAACGTGCAGCTGGTGAAGCCGCCGCTGGTGGTGGTCGCGACGCGGAGGTATTCGCGGACGGTCTGGTTGGAGGCGGTGGCGATGCGTTGCACGCCGGGCCCGGTGGTGACCGTGGTGAACGCCAGGCCGGGCACGTCGGCGAAGCTGGTGTTGTCCGCCGAGTCCTGCACCTTCACCGTGATGTCCGTGCCGGTGAAGCTGAAGACCTGCAAGTAGGCCTGCGCGCCGAAGAGGGCCTGCCCGTTGAACAGCGGGAAGCTGCCGACGCCGAAGTCGACTCCGGTGCCGTTCGTCGCGGCGGTGTCGGTGCGCTGCCCCGCTGTCAGCAGGCGGCCCCACTCCAGGCCGAACTGGTTGGCCTGCAAGTTGACGGCGAAGGTGAAGGAGCCGTCGTTACCGCGGGTTCCGTCGTAGTTGGCCTGCTTGGCGACGATGCTCGCGGCCGGGCTGCCCAGCGCGGTGCCGCGGCAGTACATGGCCTGCACGTCCGACGTGGGCAGCGCGGCCAGCACCGGATGCGCCCCGGTCGGGTTGAACCAGCTGGTGGCCTCCAGGCGGCCATCCCGGACACCGCCGATCCGCTCGTGCGCGCTCTTGTTGATGCCCGTCGTGTCGAGGGTGGCGGGGCCGCCGCCGACGTTGCCGACGGCGGTGAAATCGCCGCTGAGGTCGGTGCCGGAGATGTAGAGCGCATCCCCAAGGCCCGAGGTCTTTGCCACTACGCCACCTGCTCCCAAAGATCATTAACAATGAGGGGAAGGGTGATCGTCATCACCCGGTACTCAGCGCCCGACGTCGTCAGGTAGCCGGCGCGCGCCGATAGCGGATCGCCGTACGTGCCGAGCAGGTCGACCTCGCGGACCAAGTCGCCGAGGGTGAAGTCGCCGCTGTAGGCGGCCATGAGGGCGTCGAGGGCGGTCATGAGGTCGGGGTCGATGGCGTCTTCCGGCTGGGACACCATCGGCGTGTACAGGCGCACGAACAGCGCCAGCCGTGTGCTTGTCGCGACGAGGCCGGAGCCGCCGCGGGCCGGGCCGATCTGCTCGACCCACACCGCGCAGGTGATCCCGGTCGCGGGCGCGGTCTTGGGCTCGTGGCCGTTGACGGCCTGGAAGTAGCCGGACGCCAGGGCGTGCGACTCGACCGCGTCGAGGATGGTTCGGATGTCCAGGGCCATCAGATCAGCCCCATCGCCTTGTAGCGGGCCAGGAGCTGCACGGCGATCTGCCGGGCGCGCTGGTCCACGAGGGGCTTCGTGCGGCGGAAAGTCGCGTAGCCCGGGAAGCGCGTGACAGGGCTGTTGCGGGAGCCGGTGCCCTCCAGCCACGGCCCGTAGATGACCCCGCCGTCGGAGACGCGGTAGCCGTCCCCGGCCCGGTCCACGCTGATCCGGGACTCGTAGTAGCCCGTCGGGTGCTGCAGCACCACCGAGAGGCGCTGCCGGATCAGCTTCTCGCCTTCCTCGGCGATCCTCAGGCTGATCTCGTCGCGGTACGCGTGCATCGCCTTGGCGGTGCGCCCGTCGAAGAGCGGGCCGCGCTTGGCGAGGCGGATGTCGAACGTGGCCTCAGGCATCCCTCACACCCCCCTGTGGCGGGCCTTGCGGCCGTGCTCGGCGAACACTTGGTCCCGCAGCGTCTTCAGGGCGTCGGCGGACACCTTCCCGGCGGACTGGCCCGACGTGGCCGCCTTCAGAAACCACCCGCTGCGCTCCTGCGTGAGCTGCGTGATGGCCTCGGCCTTCGTCAGCTCGCGGACCAGGCCAGGCGGCATCCACACCGCCACCGGGGCGGAGGTGGCGTGCGTGGCGGCGGTGGTGCCGAGCGCGCCACGGGTGACGACGAGCGTGCGCGGGGCGTAGATCGTCGCTGCGGTGTGGGCGGCGAGGACCGTGCCGTCGTACGCCCGCTCCAGCGTGAGCGTGTTGCCTGCGATGTCGTCGACGCGGACGCGCTCGGAGTCGAGGAGGAGGACCTCGTCGACCGCATAGGCGGCACCGTTGAGGACAGGCAGGGAGACGTCGCTCTTGCCGCCGCCGAGCGTTCCGGTCTGCCCGGTGGACAACTGCCTGCGTTCGGTGACGATCAGGCGTTCGGAGTCGACGCGCAGGACGCTGCCGACGCCGACAGCGGCCGAGGTGGGTCCGTCGATGTTGATGGTGGTCTGCGTGCCGTCGACGGACGCCGCGAGCGCGCCGGCAGTGCTTTCCGTCAGGCGGTAGCCCCACAGGCCGGTGATGGTGACGTCCCGCTGGTAGGTGCTGCCGCCGCCGTAGGCCGCGTTGGTGGACAGTTTGATCTCGACGCGGGAGTACGGCGGGCCGGTGCGGTTGGGCTCCAGGTTGTAGTCATCGGAGGTGATCACCCGGCCGCCCGACGACAGCGTGTCGACCGAGATCAGCTCGCTGTCGTCGAGGCGGAGAATCCACGGCGTGTAGCCGCCCGCCGGGCGTGCGGGCCAGTCGAAGTAGCGGGTGCCCAGCACGGGGTGGAAGCGGCGGTGGCACAGGCTGTCGACGCTGCGGGAGGCGGACTCCAGAGCCTGGTCGATGTATCGCCGGTTTCGGGTGGTCTCCTTCACGTCGAGGGCGCCCATGATGTCCTCGCGTGTGGCGTACCAGATCCCGTCCGGGCTGGTGTTGGTGTCGAGGTTGCTCCCCATGGCGCACCCCCTCTCGTGTGTCGTGTCGAGCCGTGCCGGTTGGCGGGCTACTTGTCAGAGGAGCCATCCGTCTTGCGGCCACTGGTAGCCGTCGAATCGGCAGTGCCGTCCTCCCGGTCCGCTTGGGCTCGCTTCGAGCGGTTCCCCGCACCGCGGGCACGCGATGGGGCCTGCTTGTCGCTCGGCTCGGCGCTCGGCTGCGGCGTCTCGTTCGATGTCGAGGAGCTCGTACCAGTTGCTGATACGTCCTCACCCCCCGCCTGCTCGTCGGCGAACTCGTTGGACGGTCCGCCGTGAACGGTGATCTTCGCCATGTCTGCTGCTCCCTCCTCGATGTGCTCCGTCTCGCCGCACTGCGGGCACCGGGCCGCACCCACCGAATACGCGGCGGTGCAGCCGGTGCAGATCCACAGGGCCACGGTCAGACGCCCATCGCGGGCAGGTTCCCGGGGGTTCGCTGCGTCATCAGGTCGTGGGTGAGCGCGTTCACGGCGCCCGCACCCGTGCTGGTGAGCTTCACGAACTTGTAGCCGTCGTCGAGGGACACGGAGTTCACCTCGCAGACCATGGCGTTCTGCGTGGCAGCCGCAGCGGTGGTCACGACCGCGCCCGCCGCCTGCGTGCGGCGCGTCCACGCGTCCGAGCCGTTACCGGTGTTCGTCCAGTACTCGGAGATGATCGGCAGGTTCTGCGCGCCGGTGCCGCCGCTGTCCTTCGCCTCCTGGAGGGTGTACACATCGCCGACCGCGCCGGCGAGGTAGCACACGAAGGTGATCGCCCCCGCGTCCTTGAGGTTGATCCACACGCCGTCACCGGCCGGGGTGCTGTTGAACAGCCGGCCAAGAGCCTTCTGAGACATCGTCGTTGCCTTTCGTCTGTGGGTCCTGTCGGGGCGACACTGCCGACCCGGTGGAAGCCGCCGCCGGGGTGTGAATGCCGGCGGCGGCCGGAGGGATCAGAGGAGCTCGACGAACGGCGACAGCGTGGCCGCGGAGCCGTTCTGGGGGGTGATCGCGGACTGCAGCCAGGGGCGGCCGTCGACGCGCTGGATGATGCGGAACGTGGTCCTGTCGTTGCCGAACTGGTAGTCGGTGCTGCTGTCGGCGGTCATCGTCTGCCGGTCGCCGACGAGGTAGTAGCCGAGGTCCGCGAAGCAGAGGTCGCCGCGGGAGCCGAGCTGGCCGCCCTTCTCCGTGACGATCAGCGGCCGTCCGAAGATGTTCTGCGGGGCCGGGCCCTGCGCGTTGACGACGAACACCGAGCTACCGCCGGTGCCGACGGTCATGGACATCTGCAGCAGCTGCGGCAGCGCGTCCGGGGAGCAGATCCACACCGCGTTCGACAGCGACGAGGGCAGCATGCGGGCGTACATGCCGACGACGTCCGGGTACTGGATCTTGTTGCTGTTGGCGCGGGTCACCGTGACCGCGGACGGGTTGCCTGCGCCTCGGAAGCCGAGCGGCTCGCCCACGCCGGATCCGGCGGTGAACTTCCCGTCCTCCTCGAACGCGAGGGCCTGCGGCCACAGCCGCTCCAGCAGCGCGGAGAAGCTGATGATGGAGTCCTGGAGCAGCTCGTTCGGCACCGCGGACAGGCCGGTGAGCTTCTTCGCGTCGAGGGTGACGCGGCCGAACTTCGGGCTGGCGTCGGTGAGGGCCGCGCCCTCTTCGCCCCAATATGCGACCATACCGCCGAAAACCGAACCGCTGTTCGTGGTGGAGTCGATCATCGGGAACGGCACCCGCGCCGAGTCCATCGGGACGACCGTGGCGCGCGGCCGGATCACGGCCATCTCCAGCGCGATCTGCAGCAGCTGGCTGCGGAGTGTCTCGGGGACCAGGAACCCGCCGTCCGACGGAGAGACCGACGATGCGGCGTTACGGACCGCGCCGAGCTTCTCCGCGTCGGCGTTCGTGTTCCGGTGCCAGATGTTCTGGATGTAGTCGATCGCGGACTCGAAGTGCGCGTCGACGGCCGCGCCGGGGGCCTTCGCGTTGTACGCGGTGCCCTGCCGGTGCGAGGTCAGCATGTTGCCGTTGCCGCCCCGCTTGGCCTGCGGGTCGAGGTTGAGACGGCGGATCTCGTCCTTGCCGCCCTTGCCGCCGTTGTCCCGCAGCATCGCGGCGAGCTGCTTCTGCGTCTCCTCGGCAACGAGCCGGTTCAGGTCGGTGCCGTCGCCCTGCTGCCGGTTGGCGTACTCCTCGATGAAGTCCGTCAGGGCCTTCGGGGTCTCGCAGATCTGCGCAGCCTGCTCCGGGTCGGCGAGCATCTCCGCCAGCTCGGTGCCGTTGCGCGGCGTGGTCAGGGTCTTAGCCACAGGTGCCTCCTTCAGGCGGTTTCCGTCGCCGCGCTGGACGACGCCGTGGGATGGGTCAGGTTGGCGACGGCCGCCGCCCATGGGTCGGGGGCGGGCTTGGTCAGGCGGGCGACGATGGACGCCCACTCGTCTTCGGCCGGCGTTTCCGGCTCGGGTTCGACGGCCGCGGTCGGCTCGGTGTCGGCCGTGTCGTCGGCGGTCTTGGCGTCGTCGAGGTGCGCTTGGAGGTGGCGGCGGACGGCGTCGTGCTGGCTTGCGGGGATGTCCGATTGCGGCAGGCGTGCGAGGGCGTTGCGGACGCCGGACAGGTTGGCGGCGCCGGGGGTGCCGTCTGCGGACACCTCGTGGTGGGGCAGCTTGCAGGCGGTCTTGGGGAGTTCGCCGTCGGTGACTTGGGAGTCGTCGTACCAGGCGTACATGGCTTTGGCGGTCTTCACGGTCATGGGGCTCGGTAGGCGCTTCTCGTTGGGGCCGGAGTCCCACGGCCGGTCTTCGGTGGCCGTGTGGTGTACGGGGCACGCGGTGTCGACGACTTCCGGCACCGGCTCCGCGTCGCGCCTGGCGGCCATCTTGCGGAGCAGCTCGACGAGCTGCTCGTCCGCGAGCGCCGACTCGATGTTGATGGTGAGCGTCGTCGACTCCGGCGCGGCGACCGGCTCCTCCGCCTTCGGCTCCTCACGCTTCGGGCCCTGGTAGCCGTACGCGGTGAGGTCGAACGCGCGCCGCATCTCCGGCTCCGGCTCGTCCTCTTCGGGCTCGGCGGCCGGGGTGCCAGCCTTTGGGGACGTGGTCGCCTCGTCGGCGAGCCCGGCCTCGACGGCGTCCTCGGGCAGGTACCAGGTCTCGGCCTGCATGCGGGCCCGCCAGTCCTCGCGGGTGCCGCCCGCGCGGGCCGCGTAGGCGTCGGCGATGTTGTCGGAGATCAGGTCGAGGAGCTCGCCCATCTCTTCCATGTCGGAGGCGTCGCCGATGCAGACGCCGGACGCGTCGTGGATCATCAGCATCGTGTTCGGGGCCATCTCGACCCGGTCTCCAGCCATGGCGATGACGGAGGCGATGGAGGCGGCGATCCCGTCGACCTGCACGGTCACGTTCGCCGGGTGGGAGCGCAGCGCGTTGGCGATGGCGATGCCCTCGAACACCGACCCGCCCGGCGAGTTGACGCGGACCCGCAGGTTCTTCGCGGTGACGCCCTTCAGGTCAGCGATGAACTGATCCGCGGTCTGCCCGAACCAGCCCCCGATCTCGTCGTACAGCATCACCTCGGCCTCGTCGTCCGACGCGGCGTTCGTGATGCGGTACCAGGAGCGGGCCTCGACACCGAGCTGCGCGCGCTGCCTCTCGGCCTGCTCACGCTGGCTGGCCTGGAAGGTGGCCGCCTTACCGGGCAGCTGAATGTTCATGAGCCCTCTCCCTTGCGGCCTCGCTTCACGACCTTGCAGCGGCAGTTGCTGCCGCCCTCACACCGGACGTAGCCCGACCCGCCCGGGTAGTCCGCATACGCGGCGGCGCGGTTCTTGTACGTCTGGCCGTTGTTGTCGATGCACGGCCGGCACGAGTTGGCGTCGTCCACGCACACCGCCACCCACCGCTGCGCCGCCTCGATGTCCTCACCGAGCAGGCCGGCCACCGCGTTCTGCCACGTCGCCGCGGGCTTCAACGCCGGGTTGGTGGGGGCGTTCTCGGTGAGCTGGCCCACGAACCGCATCTCCGGCAGCCCGACGGCGGGCAGCACGTCGCCGGGGTCCAGGCCGACCGCGATCAGCGCGGCGGCCGCGGTGGAGCGGGCGGTGAGCTGCGTGGCTTCCGACTCCACGTCCTCCGGGACCGGGTTGACGAAGTCGAACTCCAGGCCTTCCCCGGTCGCCCCGTACAGCGGCAGCAGCTGGTGGTTCAGCGCGTCGCGGATCGCCTCAAGGTCCGGCACGAGGAGCCAGCGGGCGAACATGCGCTCCCCGGCGTCGCCGTTGGCCCGGTTGACGTCGTCAACAGACCCGAGCATTGGCTTCGGGAACCCGAACGCCTCACGGATGATGTCGCTGGAGATGCCTCGGAGTTCCGCGAACTGCATGTCGCGCTGGCTGTACTTGCGGTCGATCCATTGGCCCTGTTCGAGGATGGCCACGCGGTGGGCGTTGGCGACGCCCTTGTGCTGCTCGTTCCACCGGTCGCGGAGTTCGTTGAACTCGTCGTCGGACAGCCGCTGCTCGACTTGGATGAGGCCGCCGGGCTCGGCGCTGTTCAGGAAGAAGTTCCGGTTCCACTCGGCGCTGTAGCGGACGGCGTCAAGGTCGGTGAGGATCGCCTGTACGGGGCCGATGCCCCGGTACGGGTCCGTGGGGTGCGGCGTCCGGTTGAGGATCACGTCCTCGCGGCGGAGCGCCACATGCTGCCCGTCCGGCGAGGTGTACATGTAGCCCAGCAGGAACTGCTCGGGGTCCGGGACCGGCGTCATCCGGTCCGGGCGCACCGGCCACATCTCCAGCGGGATGTTCACGCGCTCGTTGCGGGCGATCACCCACCACGTCTCGCCTGTCAGGCTCTTGTGCTGGGACCCGGACTCGACGAAGACGCTCTGTGTGTAGAACTGGTTCGGCTTGTTCCACAGGTCGAGCGCGGCGTGGCTCGTGACCTGTATGCGGTCTTCCTTCTTCCCGCTCTTGGCCTTGCGGTACAGGCCCCACTCGATGCCGGCCTCGGCTTTGGCGAGCCGGTTGACGATGGCGAAGAGGGTGCCAACGGAGCCCATCGAGTTGAGTTGCGCGGTGGTGCCGCGGTTGGTGCCGAACAGGCCGCGGCCGTAGCTGCTGCTGCGGGAGGCGAAGGGGACGGGGGTGGCTGTGGCTGCTCGGTTGAGGAGTGCACCGAGGAGGGTTCTGGCCAACGCCCCTCCCTTGCTCAGCCGTGGAACCGCCAGTTGAGGACGAAGCAGCCGACACCGGCGACCGCCAAGCCTGCAATCGTGCTCCACAACATGGCGGAACTCGACAACAGAATGATCCCAGTCGTGTCAAGCAGAACCGGCATGGCTTTCTTCAATCCCTGCATCCACCTGCCCACAGGCACCTTCCGACTGGTCACAGCAGTCCCACTCTCGCTCGGCGGCGTGTTGTAGATTCCCGACAGTTTCACAGCCAGCGCACCCGCGGCCGCGCCCCGAGATCCCGGTCCGCGACCATGTAGCGCAGCGCGTCCATTGCGTGGTCGTCCTTCTTGACCGGCTCCTCTTTCAGCCCGCCGGCGTTGCCCGGCTTCACCGCCCACACGTAGCCGGTGACCTCCTCGACCGTGCCCATCGGCAGCGACGCCTCTTCCAGCTCCGGGTCCCGCTCCACCAGCGCGTCACGCACCACGAACAGGCGCGGCCGGCCGTCACCTTGCACCTTCAGCCGGGACTGCACCGCCTGGATCCCGTCAGACACGGTCTTCTTCGCCGCCGACGTCGACATGCCCAAGTGGCGTTCCAGCGTGGCCCGGTCCTCGGCGTCGTGGTCGCAGATCACCGCACGCGGCCGCGGCTCGGTCCACTCCAGGCGGCATTCCTCGCAGGCGTGGCAGTCGTGATCGTCGGCTTTCGACTCGCAGCACTCGGCGCAGCGGCGGACCAGGCGCAGGATGTGCCGGGCGTGGTCCTCGACGAGGCGACGGGTGCGGTAGATCTCCCGGTACAGCCACAGCCTGCCGTCGGGGTCTTCGGCCCAGCACTGCAGCACGAACGGGTTGGTGAACCCGAAGTCCACGGTCCACCAGCGGACCCACGTGTCGGGGATCGGGCGCGGGTCGACGAGGTGCAGGGCGTCGTCCCAGCTGTCGTAGATCTGGCCTTCGGCCGCGGCCCAGATGCCGTCTTGCAGGCGGAGTTTGCGGACGCCGGTGAGCTTGGCGAGCTTCGCGAAGTAGTCCCGGCCCTTCGGCGTGTAGGTGCCGTCGGCGTTGACGTAGGCCGGGTTGTCGCGGTGCCGCGAGGTGAGCATCAGGGTCTCGCCCTGGTCGCAGCGCTGCTTGATCCAGTGCGCCGGGTGCGAGGGGTTGCAGGCGGCGATCTGCTGCTGCCACGAGAGGACCCCGTTACGGAGGCGGGTCGCGATGGCTTCCCAGTCGTCGACGGTGAGTTCGGTGGCCTCGTCGGCGAACACGAGGTCGTACTCGGCGGACATGATCTTCTCGGATTTGTCCATGCCGCCGACCACGATCACGCTGCCGTTGGAGTACCGGTAGCAGGCGGCCTCGCGGGCGCTGCCACCGAACCAGGTGACGATCCCGCGGGCGAGCGCGTCACCGGCGACCTTCTTCTCGTAGGTGACGAGCGTGGTCGAGGTGAGGGAGACGGCGGTCTTGCGGACGATCAGGCAGCGGATGCCCGGGTTGTGGAGCGCGGCGAGGTGGACGCGGAACAGGCAGGCGAGGCTCTTGCCGGTGCCGGCCGGGCCCGCCATCACGACCTCGGAGTCGCGGGTCTTGAAGAGTTGGCGGGCGGCGCCGCGGGGCTCGTACCGGACGACGGCGTCCTGATCGAGCGCGGTGGTCACGTGAGGTCTTCGGGGTCGACGCCGACGACCTCGTAGCGGACGCCGCCGGACACGTTGACCTTGGCGGGCTGGTCCAGGCCGGTCAGCTTCCGGAAGCTTTCCAGGGTGGCGCGGGCCTCCCGGATCGCGGCGAGCGTCGGCCCCGAGTCCTTCAGCGTGTTGCCCTGGTCGTCCTTCACGATCCGGCCGTGCGACACCACCACGTGATCCGCCTCGGCAATCTCCATGGCCTTCGCGAACAGGTACTCCAACCTGTCGACGCTGAGCGCGATGAGCTTCTCGGCCGGGCCTTGGACGATGTCCCGGCACGCGCGTCGGCAGGCCTGGATGGCGGCGGTGTGGCTCTGGTAGCCGAGCTCTTTGGCGATCTCCCGGTATGAGTAGCCCTGGCTGAGGAGTTCGGCTGCGCGGGCGTCTCGTTGCGCGGTTTCGGGGGTGCGGACGTATTTCCCGTTTCCGTTGCGGGCGTCTTGGTTGGGGTTGGCCATGGCGTCGTCCCCTTGTCGCGTGTTACCGGATGGGCGTGGTTTGATGGTAACGAGCGTGCGCAACTGGGCTGGGTGGCGTGGTGCGCGTGCGGGAGAGGCCCGTATCCCTTGGGCGTAGGGATACGGGCCTCTGGCGTATGTGGGGGCTGTGCGCTACCCCTCCCAGCTGCGGGCGACGTCGAGGGCACGGGCCAGTGCGGACGCGAGCGGCAGACGCTGCGCCTCCGGCAGCGCCACCGAGGCCGTCACGATGGTGTCGCCGGTGTCCTCCGCCACCGCGAGCGTGAGCCCGCCGTCGGCCGGCGCGAGCGTGAGGCCGTAGGAGTCACCCAGCCAGGTACCGATGCCGCCCTTCGGGGTCCCGTCGGGCCAGTGCGCGGTGTGCTCCCACGGCTCGGTGGCCGGCTCGCTCAGGGCGGCGAGGAGGGCGGGCAGGTCGGTGGTCGTGATCGCGGCTTCCGCGGCCTGGGTCTTGCTGGCGGTGATGCGGATGTTCACCTCGGCGCAGCCGGGGTCGTGGCGGATGCCGAGCGGGATGACGGTGAGCGTGGTCCCGTCGTCCGTGGTGTAGTCCCAGGGCTGGGGGGTGAGTTCGGCGATGACGGTGTTGATGGCGTCCTGGTAGTCCATGGGGTTCTCCTCTCAGGCCGCGAGCAGCATGCGCGCGGCGAGCTGGTGCTAGCAGCGGCGGGCCGCCGCGGGTGCGACGGCCCTGGGGGCTGTGGTGATCAAGCGGCAATGAGCTCGACGTCGGGGATGGCCTGGATCAGCGGCAGGTCACGGCCGCCGCTCTCCTCGTCCCAGTCGGTGAAGACCTCGACGGTGCCTATGCCGGGCAGGTCGACGGTGACCGTGATCTCGGTGGCCTCCCACGTCGAACCGGTCGAGGCGAGGCGCTGCACGGTGCGGGTGGTGACGGTGCCGCCGACCCGCTCGAAGACGGCGCTCAGCTCGTACTGGGACCACATGCCGACCCGGCGGGCGGTCTCGCCGTCGCCCTCCGCGGGCGGGTAGCCGGGCAGCCCGAGGGCGGTGCGCACCTTGGCGGAGAGGTCGGCCTCGGCGCGGGCGCGGTTGGCCTGCTCGATGTCGTACAGCTCTTGGGCGCAGCCGGAGCAGGTGGCCATGAAGCGGCCGGCGGACGGGTGGCGGCGGCAGGTCTGGAGTTGCATGCGGTTCTCCTAGGCGGCGAGGGCGTCGGCGAGCAGCTCGACGCGGGCGGTGATCGGCAGGTCGACGGGGTACAGGACGGTGACGGTGGCGAGGCCCTGCGCGCGGGCCGGCTTGTCGTCGGCGGCCGGGCGGGCGATGACGTACGCGGTGCGGTGGATCGTGTAGGCGACGAGGCGGTCGAGGCGGAAGGTGCGGGCCTCGCCGGTCTCGCGGTCCATGGCCTTGAGGAGGATGTCGCCGGCGTTGCTGACGGCGATGTCGTAGATCTCGATCGTCCGCAGGGTCTCCGACCCGTCCGCCTTGATGTAGGTGATCGTCACGGGGTGCTTGGCGTCGAGGGCTTTGATGAGGCGGGTGAGGGTCTGGGTGGTGGTCTCGCGGTTGGTGTTCCTCATCGGTGCCCCCTCGGTCGCGGTGTCTATTTTCTAGACACTTAGAGTGTGGCAGGTGCGACCCTCCCTGTCTAGGGAGTAGACGAAACACGTCTAGGAATCAGACAGCAACCGTGAGACCATCAGCCGTATGACCGACTGGGAGAAGCAACTCGGACGCCGCGCCACAGCCGTCGACCGCGCCAAGGAAGCGCTCGACCAGGACATCGCCGCCGCACGCCTCGACGGCCACTCCTTCCGGGAGATCGGCCGGTGGGCAGGCGTCAACCACGAGCGAGCGCGCAGCATCGCGCGCACCATCAACGGCCACACGAAAACCCGCGACGAGGAGGAAGCCCGCCTCGGCAAGTACTCGTGGCAATGCCCCGAATGCAAGTGGGTGGCACACGACAGGCGCAAGGAACGGCACAACTGCGGCGTGGACTCGCCCTACCTATGAGCAGCAAGGAGAAGACCCCATGAGCCCCCGCCCGCCGCTCATCACCGACCACTGGTTCCGCGAAGGCCCCGTCCGCCCGGACGGATCAGACGGCTACTGGATCTGCGACCGCTGCGGCCAGCACCGAGGGGACCACCTCCAGGTCGAAGGCGACTGGCTGAAGCCGCTGCACACGTTCGTTCCGAAGCGGCACTGGCCGTCGCACTGCAAGCCGTGCGGCCGGGAGCGGCGGCACACGACGCACACCCCGTGGCTGTGGGAGCAGCTGGAGCCCGCCACATGACGAAGGCCCCGCCCGGACAGTTCCGGTGCGGGGCCACGCCACGAGATCAGGACTTGCCGTTCTCCCGCAAGACCAGGTAACTCGCCGCGATGTCCTCGCACTTCGTCTTCGTCCCGGCAGGAACGGCGTCCTTCAGATGCACGAGGGCGCTGTACTCCGTCTCATCCGTCACGCCGTGCTTCTGCAGGTCCTCCACCGTCGCGTACGCGTACCCAGCCAGCTGCTCCGGTCCCTCGCTGCAACGGGTCGCCCACGCGTCCAGCGCCTTCTGGTACTGATCGACGGGGCGTACGTCGCCGTCCAGGTCGGCGAGTTTCTGCGCCGGGCCGGGCGTGGTTGAACTGCTGGCCGAACTGGAGCAGCCCGCGAGCGCGAGGCCGGCGGCGAGCAGGATGACGGTGGTGGTGCGGCGCATGGTCCCCCCAGTGGCGCGTGGAACGTGTCGCCGCATGATGGCGCCGCGTGCGCACCGCGTGAAGGCAGTGTGCCCGAACCGTGACACGACACCGCCCGCCCGGGTCGGAAACAGGGGCGAACAACAAAGGGCCGGCCGCCGTGGATCCGCCCTCACACACCTCTGCGTCCGACCCCATACCCGACCCCACTGAACCGGGCCCTGACCTGCACCTTTTACGGCCGGGCTATGGCCTGCGCCTCCCACACCCCGACCGGCACGAGCCGCCACGTCTGCGTGTCGTCGCAGCGCTCCACCATCGGGCGCAGCGCCCGGGCCGCGTCCAGAACCTGCTTCTCCTCCAGGCCGGTCGCCTGCTCAAGCTCACGCCGCGTCATGTTGCCGTACTTGGCCAGCGCAGCGCGCACCTTGTCCTGGTTCTTCCTGCCGGGCGCGGGCAGGATCAGCCGCTTCCCGACCGGGGCGCGCACCGTGGTCGCACCGATCCGCGCGACCTCGGCACGGAACTCATCCCCCGTCAGCCACATGCCCTTGTACGGCGTCGGCACCTGGTGGACGGGCGACTGCAGGAGGAACTTGCCCGGCTGGTCCAGCTTCCCGGGCTCCCAGCCAGGGGTGTTCCCGAAGATGAACCGGCGGTGGTCCGCGTCGTTCATGCGGGTGGACAGCCGGTTCGCGTAATTCCCGCGGGCGTCCGTCGTCCCCCCGAACACCTTCCGCGAGGGCTGCTGCGTCGCGGACAGGAAGTGCATCCCGGCGAACCGCATCAGCGCGAGGAGGGACTCCTGCTTCTTCGACGCCGGCTGCTTCTTCCACGGGCCGTCGTCGCCCTGCCTGACCAGCTCGGCGAGCTCGTCCTCGATGACCCAGATCGCGGGCCTACCGTGCTTTTCGGGGTCCCATTCCTGGTCACCGGCCTGGGCGAGGATCTCGCCGCGCTCGCCGAGCTCGTCCTTCAGCCAGTCGAGGAGGGCGTGGGCCTGTTCGGGGGTGGTGGCGACGTCTTGCAGGATCGGCGCCATGGGGGTGAGTTCGGGCGCGCCGGGCTTGAGGTCCATGCCGTACAGGACCGTGTCCGGGCGGTCCGCGAGCTGGACCGCGATGGACCGAACCAGGGTGGACTTCCCGAACTTCGACGAACCAGCGACCAGGGTGTGGTTGTAGGCCAAGTCCAGCCAGACCGGGTTCAGGAACCGGTCCACGCCGAGGAGAACCGGGTCGGTGAACCGGGCGCCGGTGGTCCGCTCGTAGGGGATGACCGCGGTGAGCGGGTCACCGTCGATGAACTTCGCCACGAGCTGGTTCGTGAGCGCACCATCTTCCAGCATGAACTCCCCGGCCACGCCCATGCCGGAGGCGACCTTGTCCCATGCGGTTCGGAGCTTGGCCCGGTCCAGGTTCACGGGCAGGTCCAGTACGGCGGTCCATCCGGTCCGGGTCCGTTCCACGGTGCAGCCCGGCAGTTCCGCCGTGAACAGTTCGTGGACCACGGTCCGCAGCCGGGTTTCTTCCGGGGTCCGGCCGGTGAGGTTCGGTCCGGCCTGGACCGGTTCGGGGATGGTCTTCTGGACCAGCTGGTGCTGGGCCATCTGTAGACGGACCAGTCCGGTCTGAAGCCGGACCTCTTCCATGGACAGCTTCACGTGGTCGTGCCGCGTGTGGTGCCGGTACGCGCCACGGGCCGCGCCTGCGATGAGTACGGCGACGAGCCACGAGTAGAACGCGGGCCCGGTGCTCGCGGCCCCGGTGATGGCGGCCTGGGTGAACGCCGCGGCGGCAGCGCCCGCACCCCACGACAGGGCCGGGGACCACTTCTTTCCGAAGCTGACCAGGCTCAGCTTGCCGGCGGCTATGGCGGCAATGAACTCAACAGTGACGGCGTGGCTGCCGTACTGCAGGTCGGCGATGAGGGCGGCGCCGGAGACGAGGCTGGGCAGGGCTACGGCGGCGGCAACGTCGGCGGGGCGGATCTTCACGGCGAGCGCTCCGGAGAGACGACGGCCCCCGCGATGGTGGCGGGGGCCGGACGGCGGGTGGTCAGTTGTACTGGTTGACGACGCTGGTCGCCTTCGTCAGTCGCCGGTACGCGGTCGACTCGGGCACGCCGAGAAGTTCGGCAGCGCGGCTCTTGGTGATGTGTTCGCCCTTGCGGAGCAGGCTGACGAGGAGGTCCACCTGGTCCTCGGGCTGAACCGGGCGGCTCACAGCGGCCTGGACGGCTTGGACCGCGATCGGTTCGGGCTCGGCCTCGACCTGGTTCACGGGCTGGTCAGGGGCCTGAACCGGCGTGGGCTGCGTGGGGTTCGCGATCTGGTCCACGGTCGGTTCGGGCTCACCGCGGCGGGCCTCAAGGGCGAGACGCAGTCGCGCGGTCCGGTCACCGGTGCGCATGCGGTCCCACTCGCCGAGGGCGAGGGCCTGCTCGGTGCCGGTCTGCTGCTGCAGCGCGCGGAGGTATGCCTCGTACTTGGGGTCGAGTTTGATGCGGATGGTGTGCATGCCGATGGCCCAGACGCCCTTGGCTGCGGCGGAGACGAGCGCGCCGACGATGCCGACGAGGACGGCGTCGGAGCGGACGCCGTGGATGATGATCGCGGCCATCGACACGGCGAGCATGGCCAGCCCAGCGGCGGCCGGTACGCGGGCGCGGGTGGAGTCGTGGCGGAGGATCCACTCGGCGATGAGGCAGGCGGCCCATCCGGCGTCGAACACTCCGGCGACGAGGTAGGCGGCCCAGGCGGGAGCAAGCATGGCGAGCATGCCGCCGATGGCGACGGTGCCCCACACGATCGCGCCCATGGTCATGGCCACGGCGAAGGTGAACAGGACGCGGCGCAGCGCGGCGTCGAGGTTGAACGGGAGCCGCGGCATGGGGGTGGTGTCGGGGACGTCGTAGGCGACGTCGACGCCGTGGATGGTTTCGGTGATGGTGCGGGTGGGAGGGCGGCGGAAGAGGCTGGGCATGGCAGTGGGCTCCGGTCAGGTATGGGGGCGGGCGGGTCGGCGGGTGCGCAGCTGGTAGGCCAGCCAGATGAGTCCGGCGGCGAGGATGGCGGGGCCGGGCTGCTGGCGGGCGGCGGTGGCGATGCCGTTGAGGACGGCGAGGACGAGGCCGGCGCCGAGTTGGGTGAGGTGGTCGATGGTGGTGGGGTGCATGGCGGCGAGGGTGATCAGGGCGGCGATGAGCAGGTTGCGGAGCAGGTGGTCGGGGCGGTGTCGCATGGGGTGCTCCTAGTGGTGGCGGTGGGCGGGGCTGGCCGGTTCTCCTTGGCGCCCGGTGGGGGCGGGCGCCGCGGGCAGCCGGTCAGCTCTGCTGCTCGTCGCTGGAAGCGTCGGCGTGGGCTTGCATCAGCTCGGCCTCGACGTCGGTGGCCTCGCCGCGTTCGATCCGCGCGTAAACGGCTTCGCTGGCGAGGAAGACGCGGTCCTCGAAGTTCGGCTCGGCCATCAGCGCTGCCTCGCTTCCTGCGCGGCGAGGGTCTGGCGGACGTCGGCGCCGGCCAGGTAGTCGGCGCGGCAGGTGTCGACGGTGGCGGGCTCGGCGAGGATCCGGCTCGGTTGCAGAGCGGGGGACGCGGGGGTGGGCTGGGCTTGGGGTTGGTCGGTACGCTCGGGCACGGACCTGCTCCTTTGATCGCTTCGGGGTGGGTCCGCCCCCGGCCATATGGAGCGGCAACTCCGGCCGGGGGCTTACTTGTTGGGCGAACAGCGGTGGGCTGCTCACTGCCGAGCGTACGGGATATCCCGTACACTGGCAACGCAGCCTGCCCGAAGAAGGGACAGGGCATGGAAGAGGAGGTGCAGCGCGTGCTCGACGCCCTCGCAGGTCTCTCCGAGATCGACGATCCGAAGACGCGCGCGCTCGCTGTCGCGAGGGTGCTCAAGGAGTGGCCCGAGCACAGCAAGGCGCTGCGGGAAGTCCGGCGGCAAGCCGTGATGGAGCTGCTCGCGCCAGACGATGCCTCCGTCCGCAAGGTCGCGAAGGAACTAGGCGTGTCGCCGACGACGGTCCAGGACATCGTGGGCGGCCACTCGCGGTCAGGGAGAGACCGCGTGAAGAAGACCGCCGAGGAATGAGAGAAGGCGCGGCGAACCCGCCGCAGCAGGGCAAGCGCACAGACCTCCCCACCCGAAGACGAAGGAGCGACCATGTGGTCGACGGATGAAGCGCCAGTGCACGGACCTCGCCTTACCCCCGAAGAGCAAGACCGCCTGCAGGGGATGATCGAGCAGGCAGCGGTGCGCGCGGCCCTGACCGTGGGCCTGCCGGATGAAGCATCCCGGACGATCGGGACCGCGTCGCTGGAGGGTGTGCGCGGGGTGATCGAGATGTGGAGGCAGGCGTCGGATGGATGAGCTGGTGCGGTGGCTCGACGAGCAGCTCGCCGAGGACGAGCGGATCGCGCAGGCGGCGCCTCTCGGCCCGTGGTCGATGGACGGCGCGGGCAGCATCGTTGACGCCGACGGCGAGCGGGTGGTGCCCTCAGTCGGCGGGACGCTGAACGGGCGGGTGTCGCGGTGGCCCGAGGGTCCAGCGGCCGCTCAAATCCTGGGGCATGATCCGGCTCGGGTGCTGCGCGAGATCGACGCCAAGCGGCGGATACTCGCCCTGCACGTCAAGGACAAGTACTACGACGGTTGTGTGATCTGCGACAACGGCAACAACTCCTGCGGCTGCATGAGCGGCTGGCACTGGAAGTATCCGTGCGACACGCTCAAGCTGCTCGCGCTGCCCTACGCGGACGGGGCCGGTTACCGCGAGGAGTGGCGGCCGTAGCCGCACGAGCAGAAGCCCCGGCCGAGGAATGGCCGGGGCTTCGTCGCGTCTGGCTCATCCCAGCGTGCGGCACGCCCACGCCTGGGTGAGGCTGGGCTTGTGGTCACAGCGCGCGTTGTCGTCTACCCGCCGTCCGAGACTGGCGGCCGGCGGGTGCGCGTGGATGGCCGGAACATCGGGACCGCGTACAGCCTGCACGATCTGACCGTGTTCCTGGAGCGCGCCGGCCTGGAGGGCTGGGACGAGCTGGACGTCGTCGCCGCGGTGGGGCTGATCGAGTGGCGTGGCGGCGGCCCGGACGTGTGGGGGACCTAGTCGTCGGTGACAGCGCGGAGGTTGCGCGGCTCCTCCTCACGCTCCCGGCGCCACTTGTCGAAGCGGGCGATGAGTTGCTCGTCGGTCATGGCGTCGGTCTCTTCGTCGCGTTTGAGGGCGAAGATGATCCGCTGGTCCTCGTTGGGCCAGTATTCGACGGCGCGGTATTCGTCGTTGCTGGTGGACACGTGGCCTCCCTGCGTTGCGTGGGGTTCAGGGTGCGTGAGTGTCTGTTTCAGGTCAATGGGGCCGACATCTTTCGTTCTGGCCGCTGCGGGCGTACGGTCGGTGCATCCCGAGAGGGGCGCCCTTCGAGGCACGCGGCCCGCCGTTTCTCCACCAACGGCGGGTCGCAGTCTGTCTGGACGCTTGAGCGCCCCACTCGGGACGGTGAGTGGGGCGCTCGTGTCTCCGGGGGCCTCTCACCCCGCTGCGGCGTTGGTCCCGATGGGCGCGGCATGTGGTGCGGGAGGGTCCAGTTCCCTGGTCCCGGCCTGGTCCCGGCAGACGGTGCGGCGGGTTACCTCGTGAGGGCGAGCCGTGCCGCGGTCGGCCCGCACCAGCAGGATGCCACCGCCGTCAAGCCGGGCGGAGTTCCCCGCCGGTGGGTGCGCTGCGGGTTGGCCTCCATTCGGTGCCGTTCGCGTCGCGGTGGAACACCTCGCGGTGGCCAACCGGGCGGAGGCAGGGGCCGAGGGGGCGGCCGAACCCGCCGTCGATGACGTGGCCGCAGGTGTCGGCCTCGGTCGCTTGGGTCGCTGCCGGGCCCGGCGCGAACTGGTTGAGCGCAGCGGTCCAACGGGCGTAATCCTCTGCCGCAACGGGCTGCTCGGTCACCTCACGGACGAGGACTTCGCGGAGCGTGGCAGCGAGCTGGTCGGCGCGCTGCTTCTGCTGTTCCCAGTCGGCGAGGGTGGGTGCGGCGTCTCCTCGGCCACAGTCGGGGCAGTAGCCGCGGGCCACGGCACGGAGCGCGGCGAGTTCTTCCTCAGCGCGCGGTAGCTGCTCCGCGTACAGGGTGAGCGAGGCGGCTTGCACCTCAAGCTGGTCGTACAGCTGGTCGAGTTGGTCGCTGGTGAGGTCGTCCAGCGGGATCCGGTCGGTCATGTCGTGTTCCTGGGGTCGTCGGGTCGAATGTCGATCACGAGGCTCATTCCGCATAGGCCGAGCAGCCCTTCGGCCCAGGTGAGTGTGAGCGTGGCGCGGCCGGTGAGCATCTGGCTCAGGTGCTTGGTGCTGAGGCCGAGTTGGCGGGCGGCTTCGGCCTGGCTGAGGTGGGCCGCGCCGAGGGCGTGGCGGACGTGGGTCCGGAGCTGCTCCTCGGCGGGGACGTCGGTCACTTCTTCCTCCGTGCTGCGCGCGCGATGGCGCGCCGGGTCTCGCGGTTCGGCTTGGCCGGGGCGGTGGGCCCGTCGCTGCTCCACAGGGTGAGCTTGGCGGGGCCGCCCCATGGGCCGTCGGGGACGACGACTTCACCGGTGGTGGTGATGGTGGTGTTCCAGGTGACGCCCGGGGCGGGCGTGTGCTCGCCCCGGGGCGTGGACGACGGGCCGGTCATCGGGCCGGCTCCTCGTCTGCGGGTTCGGTGGTGCCGGTGGTCTGCCAGCCGGTGACGCCGTTCATGGCTCCGAGGGCGTCGCCGAAGCGGATGCGGGCGTTGGCGATGACGTCGCGGGCTTGGATCTGGTCGGGGTTGTAGGTGATGTGGACGGTGATGGTGGCGTGCTGGAGGCTCATCGCTCACCGCCGTCCGGGTCGGCGGCCGCGGCCTCGTCCCGCTCCTGGTCGACGGCCGCGCGGACGATGCAATCCTTCGCCTCCAGCAGCTTCCGCAGCCCGGCCGTCAGCTCGGGCCCATCCGGGAGGTAGCCGACGACGCTGTGCGCCAGCTCGGAGAACGGCGCGCTGAACGCCTGGAGCCGCTCAGGCAGGTGGCTGTACTCGAAGTAGCGGAGCAGGTGGGTGGTGCTGGGGTGTCGGTTGGTCATCGGGGGCTCCTTCGGATGAGGCGGTTGTGGAGGGCGCGTCCGGCCCGGCCGAGGCCGAGCAGGAGCGCGCTGATGAATGGGGCGCAGATGATGCCGACCGCGATGTAGCGGGCGATCACGCTGCTTCCTCGTAGTCGAGTGGTTGTGTGTGGACCCAGGGGGCTGTGCGGGTGCGTCGGGCGATGATCCGAGCCCGGGCGCGCCCACGAGCCCAGGACGGCCGCGTCACACGGCGTCGTACGGCTCTTGCGGCGGGGGCGACGAGCATCGATGCCGCGCACAGCACGATGGCGAGCAGTCCGGCGAGGATCTGCACCCAGGCGGCCGCGGCGTGGATGATGGCGAGCCATGCGGTCGCGGCGTCGTGGATGATCAAGGCCTCTCCCGGTTGCGGTAGTTGCGGATGGCGGTCGCGAGGGCGGTGATGCCGGCGGCGGCGAAGCAGAGCCAGCCGAGGGTCCAGCAGGCGAGGCTGACGATGACGATCAGCCCGGGCACGGTCGGGGCGGTCACGGCTGGGGCTCCTCGGTGGGCGGCTGGAAGCGGCCGCAGACGCAGAGGGGGACAGTGCATCCGACGTCGTTGCGGTGCCAGTTGAGGGTGTGTTGGCAGGTGTCGCACCGGGTGGCCAGGAGCACGGCTGTGGGCGAGGGCCGCGTGTCCTCGCCGTCGGCTGCCGCGGGCTGCTGCTCGTCTTCGGGGTGTTCAGCGAGGTACCGCCGCTTGGCTGCTGCGATCACTTCGGCGAGCGCGGCCCGGCTCTCTTCGCTCATCTCGGCTGCGCCACGGACGCGGATGATCTCGCCGTCGATCTCGACCGGGCGACACGTGTCCTCTGCCGCGGGCTGCTGCGCCACAGGGGCGGGCGGGGCGTGCGCAGGTGCAGGCTTCGGGTTGCCGAGCCCCAACTCCCGCTCGGGCCCGCACGCGTCGAACAGCATGGACACCTCACGCCAGCTCGGGTGGGTGTTGCCCGGGTACGCCGCGCCCTGCGGTCGCATCTTCCGCAGACGGGCCGCGTACAGGTCGGCGACGAACTCGGTGCTGCGGATAGCGGCAAGGTCCGTGAACGCCTGCTCCAGCACGGGCAGCGTCTCCGCGGTGATGTCTTCGGCGTCGGCGCCACCCCAGGCGAAGACGTCGCTGACGTTGGCCGCGAACTCGGGTTGCCCGTCGACGATGCGCCAGAGGAGGTCGCCGTGCGAGTCGGCCTTGGCGAAGATCTCCAGCACCCGGGTGGCGAACGGCGCTCCGGTGTCGGGCTGCTGCTGCGCCCCGGCTCCGTGCGCGTCCGGCGGCCCGGTGACGATCTGCACGGGGACACCGGCGGCCATCATCCGGTCGATGTCCGGCTCGGTGAGGTCGGTGTCGTCCGGCTCCTGCTGCTGCGCCTCGGCGGCGCGGGCCACTGCGGCAGCGACGGCGGCGATGTTCCGCGGGTCGTCAGTGACGAGGCTCGTGCCCTCGGTACGGCAGTGCTCCCACACCGCGGCGGCGATGACCTCCATCAGCGGGTCACCGCCCACCCAGGCCGCGGCGTCGACGTACGGCTTGATAGCGGCCTGCAGCGCGAGGCGGGCCTTGAAGTCGGCGACGGCCTTGCGGTCGCCGTCGGTGAGTCGGACGTTCGGGTTGTTCCCGCAGCGGGGTCCGACGGGCTGTTCGGTCATGGTGTGGCTCCAGGTGTGTGGGATGGTTCGGGGTGACCGGCCGTCCCGCGCGCCCTGCGGGACGGCCGGTTCGCAGCTCATGCGGTCTGCGTCTGGGTGGCGGCGCGCCACTTCTCGGCCACCGCGTTCGGCACCCGCCCGTTGACCGGGCACTCCACGCCGTTCTCCAGCGCCCACGCCCGCACGACACGGGTGTCGAAGTCGAGCTTCTTCCGCGGTCCGCCCTTCGCCCGCGCCTTCGCCGGCTTCAGCTCGGCCTCACGCGCCCGGAGTTCAGCCAGGCGCTTCTCCAGCTGCTCCGCCTCGGTCGTGATGGCGGTGAGTTCCTGATCGGCGGCGTACCGCTTGCGGAGGCCGAGGAGCGCGGCGCGGGCGCGGGCGGCCTGGTCCTGCACCTGCGGGTCGGGGTGGTCGTCGCCCCACTTGAGGAGCTTGCCGGTGGGGATGGCCTCGGTGGGCGCAGTGCCCGGGCTGCTGGTGGTGGTCATGGGCTGGTCTGTCCTTTCGGGCTGCGGGTCGGAGTCGGAATCCGGGAGGCGGTCGAAGACCTCGCGGAGCGCGGCGAGCGCTGCTGTTCTCGGTGTGGGCAGGGCGGGGATGCTGTTGCGCTGTTGGGCGGTGAGTCCGCCCCACATGCCGTAGCGGTGGTAGGACGGCTCGGTCTTCAGGGCGTCGTAGAGGCACTCGGCGCGGACGGGGCAGCGGCCGCAGATCTGTTTCGCGGTGGTGGACTGGCCGTTCGAGGTGAACCAGATCGCGGTGTCGTGGCCGGCGCAGGCTGCCCGGTCGCGCCATTCCGCACCGGCTGCGGCTGGTCTGTTCACCGGCAGATGGCGCACGCGTGGAAAGCGTCCGTCGACTCGTGGCAGGCGTCGACGCAGCGGCGGCAGAACGGGGTGTCGCCGTGTCGGGCGTGGCCGTCGAAGCGGGGGTCGGCGGGGTCGAAGGGCTGGCGGCACTTCCCGCACGACTCGGCCGGCTGCTGCGCCTCGGGCTCGGCCTGCTGCGGGTGCCAGTGCGAGACGGCCGTGCCGCCAGGGATGCGCGCCGCAGTCGCGCACTGGCCGGGGTTCGCAGCGAGCCAAGCGGGTGAGCACTCGGTCCAGCCCGCAGCACGGAGGGTCTCGGCATGGGGACCGGCCAGCTCGGCGCGGAGGCGGCGGACTTCGGCGACGAGCGTCTCCTCACCCGGAGCCCATCCGGCGGCGCTCAGGGCTCCGGCCAGGTGCTCGGCGAGGTACTGCCGGTTCCGCGCGTGCTGGAGCGTCCCCCAGCAGGCGACCGCGTTGAACGCGGCGATTGCGTCGTAGATGGCGGTGGTGAGTTCGGTCTTCGAGTCGGTGCTCACGGTGCTGCTCCTTGGTGGCGTTGCTGACCGACTGGTCAGTTGGGCGGTTGTGTGTTGGGCGGCTCAGGCGGTGGGCTGCTGGTTGCGGGTGGGCCACCAGGCGTCGTGCTTCTCCTGCCGGCAGAGCGCGCAGAGGGCGCCGTGCCACGTCGGGGAGCCGCATTCGCCGCACTCGGTGCTGGGGCGGTTCGGGGGGTTGCCGCCCTGCATGACGGACACGCACACGGTGCAGAGGCCGTCGGGGAGTTCGGCGTCGGGTCGGGTCTCGGTGAGCTGCTCTTCGGGGACGACGGCGAGGGCTTCGCAGGCGGTGGGGGCGAGGACGCCGGGTTCGGGGGCGGTGAAGAAGATCAGGGTGGTGAAGATGTGGCGGCTGGTGGGGTCGGCGTCGGCGTAGGGGCTGTGGGGGTTGGGGGTGAGGGTGGTCATGGCGGGTTCCTTTCAGGCGGCGTCGTGGGGTGCGTGGCTGGTGGGTGGGTGGCTTCCGGTGGCGGGGTCGCAGCCGGTGTGGGTCAGCGCTCGGGTCTGATGAGTTGGATGACCTCGTGCCGGCGTTGGCAGAGGCCGCCGCATCCGCTGTTGTCGATGACGGCCTTCATCTCGTGGGCGTCGTCGGCGGTGGTGCAGAGCTGGATGGTGGTGTCGCGTCCGCAGCGGGCGATGGAGGCGAAGGGGCCGTTGCCGTGGATCCAGGTGGCTCGGGGCCAGATGCATTTGGCGTAGGCGGTCCAGGTGCGGTGGGTGCGGGTGCAGTTGTGGCGGCGGTAGGTCTTGATGGGGGTGGCTCCTGGGGCGGGTGTGGGGTTTGCGCGGGGTCGGACCCCCTCCTCTCTCTTTAGAGAGAGGGGGTCCGTGAGAAAGCTGCGTGAGTTTCGCGTGAGTTTTTGACCTGCGGAAACGTCGAAACCGTGACCCGCGTGAGTTTCCGCGTGAGTATTTGCCGTGAGTTTGTACTCTCCGTGACCGTGAACCGCGTGAGTTTCCGCGTGAGTTTCTGACCTGCGCAGATGCCGGTTACCGTGAGCAGCGTGAGTTTCCGCGTGAGTTTCTTTGCAGCGTTCGCGTGAGCATCGTGAGCATTCGCGTGAGTTAATTCGTGACATGGTGTCAGCCCGCCTCGGGAAGCTCGCCGGTCGACGAGAACGCCGCCACGTACCCGGCCTGACTCCCGCGCCCGCCACCGTTCGCGATCTTGTGCGCGAGGCCCTTCTCCACCATCTGGTCCAGCCGCCTGCGGGCCTTCTCGACCTCCGACGCGGACGGCTTGCCCTTGTCCGGGGAGTAGATCTGGCACGCGAGCTGCTGGGCCGTCAGCGGCGTCTTGGCGTGCGCGAGGATGTCGAGGACGTCGACCTCGTGCCAGATCTCCGTGACGCCGACGGGGTGGTCGTGCTTGAGGCGCCACGGGCCGCACTCGGCGGCAGGCTGCTTGAGGTGCTTGAAGGACACGATCGGGTCGCCCGCGGCGCCCCACAGGGACACGACCGACCCGGCACCCGAGGTGATCCACACGGAGCCGTACAGCTCGTCCAGCGACGTCGGCTCGCGGCCGGAGTCCTTCCCGCCGCCCTGCTTGCGGTGGTGGTGCAGGGCGAGGACCTCGATGCCCTCGACGAGGGTGCGCTGGATCGCGGAGTTGATGGCCTGGCCGCCTTCCTCGGAGGCGAGTTCGCCGGCCATGTCCTTCAGCGAGTCGAGGCACACGATGTCGGCGCCTGCCTGTTTGGCGAGGCGGAGCAGGACGCCGGGGTCCTTGATGAAGTCCTTGGGCGGGGGGCCGGGCCAGAACACGAGGTGCTGGTTGAGGAGGTCGCGGTGCTCGTCGGTGACCATGCGGGCCATGGAGCGGGCGGCCTGCTGGGGTCGGTCGGAGGCGAGGTAGAGGACGCGTTTGGCGGGGCGGACGGCCATGCCGAGGGCGTGGGGGCGGACGCCGATCGCGGCGAGGAGGACCTGTTGGCCGACGGTAGTTTTCCCGACGCCAGGCGGCCCGGCGATGATCAGGGCTTCGCCTTCGGCCCACAGCACCTGGTCGCCCTCGCCCCAGATGGCGGGGACGGTGTCGGGCCGGTCGAGGATGAACGATCCGCCGGGGACGAAGCGGGAGGTGCCCGTGCCGCGCGAGGTGCGCTCCTGCACGTAGCCGGTGATCTGCTCTTCGAGTTCGTCGACTGCGCCGCCGTTGAGGACGCCGGAGCGCAGTCGGACGGCGAGGTCGTCGATGCGGCGCAGCCGGGTCTTGGCGTGGATGAGGTCGGCGTAGTAGGCGGCGTCGCCGGGGCCGGCTTCGCCGGAGATCTCCCAGATGATGGTGCCGTTGTTGAAGAGGCGGAGCTGTCCGAGGGCGTCGACGGCGGCGCGGAGGCTGATCGGGTCGGTGGGCTTGCCGTCGGCGAGCTGGTGGCCGATGACGTCCCAGAGGAGCCGGTGTGCGGGCTCGGTGAAGTCTTCGCTGGTGACGATCTCCGCGGCGTCGAGGTACTCCTCGGGGTGGTGAATGCATCTGGCGATCACTGCGCGTTCCGCGGCGGGGTCTCCCGGAGGCTTCCGGTTGAGGCCGTCGTCGTCCGCCGTGTCGCGCGGGAAGGGGCGGACGTTCGTCACGGGCTGTCTCCTGTCGCTGGTCAAGACTTGATCGTGTTGCGGAAGTGCAGGTCAGGGCATGGGTGTTGACCTCCGGGTCAGGGCGGCTTGCCGCACATCCATGATGCCACATTGATGTGGCCTATGTGATGTTGCTTGGGGGGTTCCGCTTCCGTGTGGCCACATCGATGTGCGAACATGCAGCCATGCCCGCCACCGAAGAGACCGTCGCCACGCTGCGGAAGGCAGTGCGCGCCAAGAACGCTGCCGAGAAACGCGCAGATGACGCGCGAGCCGCCCTGGCGCTCGCCATGGCTGAGGCGATACGGGGCGGCATGCGGCAAAGCGAGGTCGTGGCGATGACCGGGTACACGCGCGAGCACGTGCGGCGCCTCGTCCGCGAGGTCGAGGAGCAGCAGGCGCAGTCCTGACGCCTTCACCACATCGCTCCTTCCGGCCGGCGCCCATGCGCCGCGATCTCGGGCGGACATTCGTGCTCGATGACGTGCGCCCACGTGCACGCCGGGTTGTGGAAGACCGGCAGTACTTCCACCAGCCGCGTCCCGGACCACTTGCTTTCGCGTAGGCACCAGGCCAGCCGGTTCGGGCTGGCCAACTTCGCTGCCTCGTCGGGCGTGTAGCGCTGCTCGTCGACGGTGACCGTCCACGGCAGCCCGTCCTTCTGGCGGAGGACGGGCTGGCCGCAGCGCTCACAGGTACGGGGCCCGGCCGCGGAGCGGCGGGAGTCAGCGCCTCCCCACGGCCGGGCGCTCATCAGGCGACCTCGTCGTCCTGCTGGAAGAGGGTTCCGCCGGAGGTGCGCCGGTCGTACATCTCCCGCTGCACGCCGCGCAGCCGGCCGCGGGTGACCTCGTCGGCAGCCACCTCGATGCTCGTGACGCGGACCTTGACCGTCGGCTGCTTGTCCTCGTCCGGGCCGGGCTCGGTGCGCTCGACGTGGGCCAGCTCGACGACGGCCATCCACCGGCCGCGGCGCTGCTTGAACATTTCCTCGGCGAGGGGTTCCAGGGCTTCGGCGACGTCGGTGAGCACCTTGCTGTCGAACTTGACGTCGGCGTCGATGGGTTGGGTCACGGTGTGCCTTTCTCGGTTGGTGGTGCGCTGGTTTGGGTGGGCCGGCCCGCCCCGGTGGCGAGGGGGAAGGCGGGGCGGGCCCCGGGTGGCGGCCGTTTGGGGCCGGCCGCCGGTCATGTGGTGGGTGGTCGTGTGCGGCAGATGTGGGCGCCGCGGATGGTGGCGACGAACTTCGCGACGGCGGCCGGGCCGGTGACGGGGCCTTCGGTGCCGTGGCAGCGGAGGCATTCGAAGCGGGCGCGGGGCTGCTCGGTCCATCGGATCTGTCCGGCGCGGTCGCCGGACTTGATCTCGAAGCCTTCGCCGCAGTCGACGAACAGCGCGGCCGTGATCGTGAGCGCGCTCATCCGGCGAGCTTCAGCGTGGTGCCGGTGCGGCGGAGCTGGTTGTCGGCGTCCGTGTTCGCCTGCCGGCACGCGTCGTCGATCGGCTCGCTGTTCGCCAGGTGCCGCTGGTAGCCGCCCCGCGTACCGCACCGGGTCCGCTCTGCGTAGTCCGCGAGGTGCGCGGGGAGCACGCACCCCTTGTTGCTGCAGCCGGTGAGGACTTTGCCCTCTGGGTAGTGGCCGCGGTCGAGGATGAACGCGATCTGCCGGACCGAGTACACGCGGCCCTTGAAGTTGACCTGGGGGCTGGCAGTCCACTTCAGGTGGCCGTCGATCACTCGGACGGTGTTGTCGTCGAAGATGCTGCGCAGGGTGCGTTCCTTGTGCGGCTGGCGGGCCTTCGCAGCAGACTTGGCGGCGTTCTCCGGGGTGATGCGGCCCGCGTTGATGCGGCGGCGGAGGCCGGCGCGTTCCTTTTCGGTGAGGCCGCCGAAGACGCCGTGCGGGATTCCCTCGTTGAGGGCGAACTGGAGGCAGGTGTTGACCACGGGGCAGCTCCTGCAGAGGGCCTTGGCGGCTTCGATGGCGTTCTTGTTGCTGTCGGGGAACATGGCGTCGCCGAGTCCGCGGCAGGCTGCGGAGGTTCGCCAGTCGGGCTTGCGCTTGGTGGTGTCGGGGACGGAGCCGGTGTAGTTGCTCATCGGGCCACCGCCGGAAGGTTCATCGGCCACTGCACCCCGGCCAGCGCCCGCCGGTGCGTGTCCGGCAGGACGACCAGCGGGTAGCCGAGCCAGTGCAGGCCCATCGCGGCGAGGATGACGCTGTCGGCCTGGTCGTAGCGTCCGCGGCCCTCGCAGGGCACGCCGTAGCGTTCGATGACGGCGTAGCGGACCATGCCCTTGGCGATGGTCTTGCGTCGGTTGGCGGGGTGGTCCTTGGCGGGGTTGGCGACGCCGCAGGCGTAGATGATGCGGTGTTGTGGCGGGCAGACGGCGTAGGGGATGCGGCGCTTCCACAGGTCGTGCTTCACCAGGCCGCGCAGGTACGTCATCTCCTCGACGCCGGGCCGGTAGCCGAGGGACATGGCCGGGCCCTCGATGACGACGAGGCTGGTCTCCTCGGGGATCCGGTCGCGGATGGCGCGGCGGTGGAACTCCAGCCGGTCGTGTCCGTCGCGGTTGCCGGGGATGAGGGCGTCGGCGGTGGTGCCGTCGCTGATGCCGGTTGAGGTGAGGGACAGGTCGAGGCCGTAGACGGTGGGGATGTTGAGGGGGCGGGGCCCGGCCGCCATGGGGGCGGCCGGTGCCTTGGTGTCGAACAGAGTCGGCGTGCTCATATGGCGCCTCCTTGTCGTGCGGCCGCGCGCTTGCGGCTGGCGTCGTTGCGCTTCGCGCGGCGGCACACCTGGCAGCGACAGCCGAGCCGGTAGCCCTTCATCCCGTGGTCTTCCGGGTCCATGACGGCCGGGTGGTACTTGGGCAGCAGGCCGAGGATGTTGAGGAGGTGAGTGGCGTCGGCCACATCGCGGGCGACGGAGGCCACGAACAGGGAGGCCTTGCGCTGCTCGTCGGTGGTGGCGGTGTCGTGGGGTGCCCAGGTGCCGGGTACGAGGTGGCCCATCAGCGGTCTGCTCCTTCCTGCTGCTCGTGGATTGCGGCCCGCAGCCGGTCCAGGCCGGCCGTGAAGTCGGGGCCGGGTTGGGGGCCGGTGCCGTGGATGGCTTGGAGTTGCGCGATGGCGGCGGCCCGGTCGGCGCGGATGGCGCGGCGGACCTGCCACACGAGCGCGGGCGCGGTCGCCGCGGCGATGGCGGTGATGGTCAGGGTGGTGTTCACCGTGCGCCTCCGGCCGGGATGGTGTGGCCGTCGGTGCAGTGGGAGGAGCCGTCCGCGTGGACGACCACCGAGGTGTTGGCCGCGCACTGCGGGCAGTGCCGGAACGCCTGGGTGACGACGGCGCCCGGGACACGCCGGTGGCGGCCGGTCGGTGCCGGCCACATACGGGTGATGTGCGCGAGCCCGGCGAGGCTCGTCATGAGCGTGGCGGCTCCGGCGCTGATGCGGTCGTTCACGGCGTGACCCCCTTCTTGTCGGTGCGGGTGTGCTGCCACAGGCGGCCGTCCTCGACCTGGCTGGTGTTGAGGCCGAGCGCGTCGTCGAGGCGGGCCTGAAGGTGGTCGGCGCGCTTCCGCTCGGTCTCGCTGTCGGCCATCCACTCGGCTGCGGCCTTGCGGAGGCGGGCCGCGTCTTCGGTGAGCTGGTCCCAGTTCCGTTCGAGGCCGGAGTCGATGGCGCGGGCGAGGGCCTTGCGGTGGGCTTCGTGCTCTTCGAGGACGTCGGAGACGGTGCGGCGGTGGCCGTAGTCGGCCAGCCGCTTGTGTGCCGTGTCACGCTGGTCGGTGAGGGCGTCGATCTCACGGCACAACTCGACGATCTTGCAGACGTGCTGTGCGGCCTCGCTGCGGGCCTCGTCGCGCTGGTCGATGACCTGCTCGTAGCGGCCGCGCGGGACGCCGTTCTTGCGGCTCATCAGGGGCCATCTCATGACGCCTCACCCCCACGCTGCGCCGGGATGAGCGGCCACTCGGTGCGCACACCGTCCGCCCACGACTCCTTGCCGGGCGTCCGCCGGAAGTACGCGGCCAACGAACGGCCCTGCGCCTCGGCCCACTTGATCTGCGCCTGGTGCAGGTCATCGAGGCTCATCTCCCCGAGCCGCGGGAAGTGGGAGCCGAGCCGCCACGCAACCCGGCACGCGGCGATGGCGTCCGCGTCCGCAGAGTGCGCGCCGTCCAGCGGGACCTTGTAGTGCTGGCACAGGGCCGTGAGCGTCCGCTGCCCCTTGCGGCGCTGGTCGACCTGCTTGTCGAGGACGCGCGGGTCGATGACCCTGAGGTCGCCGCCCACGATGTCCGTGAGGGGCTGCACGCCGTACCGGCGCGCCTCGCGGTCGAGGATCGTGAGATCGAAGCTGGCGTTCATCGCCACGACCGGCAGCCCGGCGAGGACGCACTCGGCGAGCGCGGCCACCAGCTGCTCGACGACCTCGGCCGCCGGCCGTCCTTCCGCGCGGGCCCGCTCGGTGGTGATGCCGTGGACCTTCGCGGCGCCCTCGGGGATCTCGATGCCCGGGTCGGCCATCCACGTGGCGGACTGGGTGGGGTGGCCGCCTCCGCACTGGACGGCGCACGCGGTGACGATGCGGTCGTTCTCCAGGTCGACGCCCGTGGTCTCCAAGTCGAAGCCGGCCAGGCGGCCTTCGTACCAGACGGTCATGCGACCTCACCCGCCTTCAGCGCGGCGAGGTACGCCGTCATCTGCGCGACGGTCCCGGACGACGGGTGGGTGCCGCCGTGGCGTCGCGCGAACCCGGCCTCGACCTGCTCGGTGTTCAGACCGCGCACGCCAGCTGCGGCGAGGACCTGGAACCAGACGTCCTGCACGTCGGCCGGGTCGTCGTCGACGACCTCGGCGTCGTACACGCCCTCCTCGTCCGGCGTCGGCTCCGGCTGCCCAGCCTCGGCCGACGGCTGCTCGGGCTGCTTCTGCCCGGGCTGCTTGACCGGGGCGCCGAGCTCAGCCGCGCGGGCTGTCAGCGCGTCAGCGATCTCCTTGGTCATGTGCCCCGCGGCGACGGCCTGCTCGTACAACTCCCGCACTGCGTCCGGTGTCTCAGCCACCGAGGCGAGCCGCAGGTAGTCCGGGCGCGGCGCCTCGATCGCTGGACGCTGCGGGCCAGCCGCGACCGCCGTCCCCACCGACGCGGCACCGGCCATCAGCGCGGCCGGGGTGACAGCGAGGTCGATGGTCGGGACCATCCAGTGCCGGGTCTGCCCGTCCCGCTTGGCGGTGCGCTGTTCCAGGCCGAGGAACGCCTCGACGTAGCCACCCGTCTGCGCGAGCAGCTCGGCCACGCCCGGCAGTTCGAGCGCCGCGTAGTAGCCGTGGGACTCCAGCCGCCACACGCCGACGCCCTCGATCTCTGACAGGACGACGTTCAGGCGGGTGGTGGGCTTGCACTGCCGCTGCTCCGGGTCCGGGCCGCAGATGCACGGCCGGTCCTTAAGCAGTTCGGTGACGCCGTCGCAGCGGCGCTGGCATCCGCCGCCGGACCACAGCTCGTAGTACTGAGAGACGGGCTGCGGCGGCACGTGGATCGGCATGCGCGTCGCCTCGGTGATGACCTCGTACTGACCGGCCCCACCGTCGGGGGTCCACGGGTTGACGGTGCCGCCGTACTTCGCGGCGACCCGGTCGAGGAGCTCCTTCGACGGGGAGGTGAGGCGGAACCGGTTGAGCTTCGCAGGCCGGGCGTTGCCGTTCGAGGTGGCAACCTTCTGGCCCAGGCGGATACGGCCCAGCTCTCGCAGACGCTGTTGCAGGGTGAGGATGGGCATCAGGCGGCCCTCTCTTCGGTGGTGGCGGGAAGGGTGAGGGCTTCACCCACAACGGACTTGGCGAGGACGCGCTGGAACTCGGCGACCTGCTGGACGTGGCGGAACACCTCGTACACCTCGTCGCCGCACTTCAGCGGCATGGGCCGGTAGCCCTCCGGGCGCAGGTGCAGGACGATGCCGACGTCGTGGACCTTGGGCATCGGGATCTGCGTGCCATCTCGCAGCCACGCGACCTCCGCCCGGCGGTAGGCGGACATCTGCGCGCCGGCCTCCGGGTACACGCCCTTCTCGTCGAGTTCGCCGCCGGTCTTGGTGTCGCCGATGAACAGCGTCTGCGGCGGTACCTTCAGCAAGCGGGCGATGAGGCGGGAGCGGAAGAGGTAGTCGAGCTTCCCAGCCCATCCGTCGGCGAAGTTCCCGACGGTCATCTCCGAGGCCTCGAACTCGATCTCCCACTCGCTGACGAAGCGGAGGAAGTGGTCGATGAACGGGGCGATCTCCTCGTCGCTGAGGAAGCTCTCAGGGATCGGGGCGCCGAGAACCTTCGCTTCGATGACGTCGTGGACAGCGCCGCCGATCTCTCCGCGTTCGTCCTTCTTGCGGATGTGGCCCTTGCGGAGCCAGTCGTAGGCCTCTTCCTTGTCCTCGGGTCGCAGGGAGGCGGCGACGAGCTTGGGGAGGGTGGCGAACGCGTCGGCTGCGGTGAGGTTGGCGGCCCAGAACACGAGCTGCGGCTTCGGGAAGCCCTGGGACAGGATCGTGGTGACGCGGCGGAGCTTGATGTCGGTGCCGGGGACGCGGTACCAGCCTTGGGAGGGCTTGGGGATGCGGTCGGTGCCGGTCGGTTCGCTCTTCGGCTTGCGGGAGCGGCGGCCGGCGGCCGGGGCCGAAGCCCCGGCGCGCGCGGTGGTGGTCGTCATCAGGCGTTGCCGCCCTTCGGCTGGGGCTTCACGCCTGCGGCCTGGTACCACTCGTGGAACTCGGTGGATCCCATGCCGGGCTCGGAGCCGTCGACTGCGGCCTGCATGGCGGTGGCGGCGGTGAGGGCCAGCGTGGCGTGGACCTGCGCGGCGGCGATGTCCTCGGCCGTCGGCGGCTCGTGCCGCTCCTCGATGTGGAGCTCGGGGTCGGCAGGGAAGGTGCGCCCGTCCAGGAGGCGTTCGGCCTCGCGGTAGTGCTCGGGTCCAGTCATGAGCGGCGGTCCTCTCGGGTGTAGGCGCTGGCGGCGGGCGGGGTGAGGGCACCCGCGAGGGATGCGACGGTGAGGGCGACGGCAATGAAGATCAGCGCGCCGAGTTCGCCGTGGAACGGAAGGGCGGCGGCCGTAGCGAGGAGCAGCCCCGCGGTGCCGGCGGCGGCGACGTAGGTGATGGCGTCGAGGTGGCGGCTCATCGGTCACCGCCGTGGCGGGTGTTGCGGGTGTAGTGGCGGTTGTCCGGCTCGTCGACCAGGACCAGGTGACCGGCCCGGCACAGCGCGGTGAGGTCGCGGCGGGCCGCGCCGCGCTGGACGATGTCCGGGTCGGTCAGGGCGTAGAGGGCGAGGACGCGGCGGGTGGTCCAGGTGCCGCCGTGGGTGCGGGTGGCGTCGAGGAGTCGGGCCTGCCGGTCGGTGAGTTCGGGGGTGGCGTCGGCCCCGGTGGGGCTGCTCTTCTCCCGGGCCTCGGTGCGCGCGGCCTGCTTGTCCGTCTCGTACTCGTGGACGACGCGGCGGAGCTCGTCGATGTCGCTGTGCTTGGCGATGACGCGGACGACGCCGAGGAAGCCGCGGAGCATGGCCAGTTCGCCGGGGTACGCCTCACCCTCGGCCGTGTGCTCGGCGAGCACCTCGGCGCGGAAGGCGTGCAGCCAGTCCGCAGGGACCAGCCCCACCATCAGCAGCACGTGAGCGATCTCCTCGCCCGCCGTGCGCGCCTTCCGCTCATGCAGCCAGGACGGGACCAGCGCGTCGGCAAGATGCTCGGCGAGGTACTGCGCCGTGGCCGCAGGGAGCGGCAGCAGCGGGGCGCCCATGGCAGAGACGAGGGCCTTGTGGAGCTTGGCCGCAGTCTCGTCGCGGGCGCTCATGCGGCACCCGCCCCACGCTGGGCCGGGACCGCGACGACCGTGGCGGCCGGGGCCGCAGCCCGCAGCTTGCCCACGAGCCGCGTCAGCGCCGCCCCCCGCACCGGCACCTCGTAGCCGACCACCAGCGCGAGCTTCTCCATTAGGAGCTTCTCCGGCTCCCAACCGTCGTGCTCCCGCGAAACGCTGCGGTCGTCGGCGAGCTCCAGGAACAGGGCGTACGCGTCGGGGTCGTCGGCGAGGGTCTCGATGACATGGACGAGGTACTCCTCCAGGTCGAGGAACACGCCGTCGGGGACGCGCCGGGTGTAGAGGCGCATCGGGCCGGTGATGGCGGGGCGCCGGAAGAGGCGGTGCAGGTACAGGCGGATGCGGTTCATCGGGGGCCTCCGGCGGCGGGGAGAAGGAGCGCGAGGAGCGCGGCGGCGGAGATCGCGGCGTCACGCAGGTGCAGGACGGTGAAGTGCCGGGCGTCGGCCGCGATCTCGCGGGCGTCGGCCTTGGCGTTGACGACGGCGACCAGCAGCGGGTCCAGGCGCCCGGACTCCACCAGCCGGGACAGCGCCGGCCGCGGGTCGAAGTCGGCGAGGTCGGCGTCCACCAGCAGGAAGAAGGGGACGGACACGGCGGCGTAGGCGCTGGTTCCGAGCGACAGGAACGCCGCCCAGTCGGCGGGGCTGTGGGTGCCCGTCATCGCGTGCCGCCCATCTCGGGCAGGTCCCGGGCCACGCGGTAGGTGTGGTGCAGCGGGCCGTCGTGCGGGTCCTCCAGCGCGGCGCGCTGTCCGGCGAGGAGGGCCCGCAGCTTCTGCACCTGCGGCGTCACGTCCTCGCCGTCCTCGCGGAGGGCCTGTGTCGGCGCGAACCGGCGCGTGATCCCGTCCGGGCCCGGCGCAGCGGCAGCCTCCGCCGCGCGCTGCGCCACGGTCACGTCCGCCAGCGCCTCGTTCGTCGTGTGGCGCTCCGCCTCCAGCTCGGCGACCCGAGCCCGCAACTGCTCCAACTCCGACACCGGCTCGGCGCCTTGAACCACGATCGGCGTCACCGACCCGGACGTCTCGCTCAGCGGCTGGTCGTTGTCGGGATGCGTCCAGAACTGGACGTGGACCCCGTGCTCGTTGACCGTCCAGTCCCAGCACTTCCCGTGAGCGTCGACCGGCGCGATGTCATCGCAGAACGCGCGGGCCGCCTCAGCCGTCGTGAACAGCTCCGGCTCCATCCCGTCGTACAGGGCGAGGAACAACTGCCACGGCGGGTTCGCCATGCCAGCCAGCCGCGTCCGCAGGTCACGCCGACCACGCTGCGCCGACGCCAGAGCCAGCCGCAGCCGCGCGTTCTCCTGCTCCTCCTCCCAGAGGGACAGTCGCGCGCCCGTCAGCTCGTCCTCGGCCTCGTCCAGCGGCGTCCGGGCCACCGGCATCGGCAGCACGTCCGCCGACCCGGCGATCCCGTGCTCCGCCAGCTCGGCCTCCGTCGCCATCACGAACTCCGGGCACTGGCACACGGCCGCCGGCGCGTACAGCGCGACACCGCCACGCGTGGCCGCACGTCGCAGCCACACCGTTCCGTCCGTGGTGTTCACCACCAGCGGGGCGCTCACGCCGCCACCTCCGTCAGCGGGCCGAAGCCTGCCTCGACCAGGCGCAGCGTCCACGCGAAGCTTTCGCCCTCGCCGGCGTCCTCCGGGTTGTGCGGCTGCGGGCAGGCGAGCAGCAGCTCACCGTTCGAGGTGCGGCCGGTGCCGACCCACACGTCGCCTTCCCGGTCCACGAACGCCTGTGCCTGCGGCGACTCGTGCAGTGGGAGGACCCTGGGGTCGTAGTTGCTGGTCTGAGATGATTGGGCCATCGGTGGCCTCTCCTTCTTGGATTCGCAGGGGCGCCGTAGTCGGGGGTCGTCCGGGCCGGGAAGCAGCGGGCGGCCCTTCGGCGCGTTTCAGGGGGTCAGGCGGCTTCAGCCGTCGACGGCTCGACCGGGGTCGACTGGCCCGCCGGCCGGGTGAGGATCCGGCGCAGTCGCTCGACGACTTCGAGCGAGGGCTCGGGGGCGGCAGCGACGCATGCGTGGATGTGGGCGATGACGTCGTCGCCGAGGAGGGCGCGGCGCTCTTCGCGGGTCATGCGGCGGCCTCGATGACGGGGACGCGCTTGATGACGTCGCGGAGGTCGATGCCGTAGGTCTCGGAGAGGCGCATGGCGCAGTTCAGGTCAGGCTGGGCTTCGCCGCGGAGGTAGCGCGAGACGGACGACTCGGTGATTCCGGTGCGGCGTGAGATGGCGACGTTGGTCTTGTCGCCGTGCTGTCGGACGGCTTCGAGGAATCGGGGGATGTCGAGGCGGTACACGTAGTCACCTCCTTCGGGTGGGGTTTGGCAGGGGTCGTCGCTGGTGGAAGGCGATTCCTTGCTCACGAGGGAGACTCTACGCCGACCAATCCTTGCTCGCAAGGGAGAGTGATTGTGGAGGAAGGGTGAAATTGCAGCCGAACGCACGTTCGAACACGCTGGGGGCCTGCGTCAACGCAGGTCAGTGGCCTGATGGGCACCCTTGCGAGCGAGGGAATATGTCGCTAATCCCTAACTAGGGAGATAGAGTCACCGGACATGACTAAGTCCCAGCCGACGCGCGCACGACGCTTCGCCGACATCGTCGTGCCCGCCGCCGAAAGGGCCGGCTACACAGGATTCGGTGCGAAGTCGCGCTTCGCCCGCGACACCGGCATGACTGAGAGCAGCGTCAGCCGCATGTGGGCCGGAACCAGCCTCCCGGAGCCCCGCTTCTTCGAAGTCATCGCGGAACGGGTGGGGCTTGATGTGCGCGTCCTTCTGGTAGAGGGAGGCGTGTTGTCACACGAATCCCTCCAGTCACTGTCCGAATCCGATCGGTCGCAGGTAAGGTCTGTCCTTACTCCAGAGGAAGCGGCTGATCGACTCGGCATCAAAGACGAGGTAGGGCGCGCGATGTTCTACGCAACCATTGAGCGCCTCAAGCGTCTTGAGGACGAGTCCTCCGATCAGCAGGCCGACGACGGAGGGTCAGCAGCACAACAGATGTGATGCAGGGGGTACCCATGGGCACGGGCGGCACACGAGCCACCATCAGCGCAGCGGCGGCCGTGCTGGGAGGACTCACCCTCACCGGAGATGGCGTCCTCACCGAGGACCTCCCCCGCGTCGTCGCAGGCACCTGCCTTGCGACGGCAGCACTGGTCATAGCCGCCCTGCTCCTGGTCCACCGCTGGGTCGTCGACACCGCCGACGCCCGCAAGGCCCTCGCCGCCGCCCAACGCGAGGCCGAACGTGAACGCTCCCGCTACTTCGCCGCGCAGGCCGCCCTGGAGAACGAGCAGGGCCGCCTCAACCGGGACATGGCCGCCGCGCGCGCCAACCTCGCCGCCCGGCTCGCGGCCGAGCGGCAAGCGATGGAGGACGAGTTCGAAGAGCGCCGCGGGGACGTCATCAACGAGGCGATGGAGGCGACCGTGCGCATGTTCAACCGCGGCAAGTTCGCGCCCGACGCCGCGAGGGCAGCCAACCTCATTCAGTTCCCTCACCAGGAACGGGTGCGGGCACGGGAGCACGGAGTGGTCGGTCCCTGAAGGCCGCCTGGCCCACGAACGCGAGCTGAACACGGCCAGGCTCCAGCGCTCGTACACCTCGCTTACTGGCCCGGTACAGGCGAACGGTGACAACCTGCCGTATCACGGCCCGTTTCTGCTCCACCGACAGACCGCCCTCCACACTGCCGTCGGCCGCCGGCACCCCAGCCCACACCAGCTCAGGATCAGCCGCCGCCAGCAGCTCCTGCATCACCGGCGACAACCCCGTTGACGCTTCCAGTGCCTTCTCGGCAGCCTCGATCTTCGGCAGAAGGTCCCGCTCCAACCCGGACAGAGACACCACAGACAGCAGCGGCCGGCCATTCTCGAACATCCGGGCCAGCCCCCGTGCTTCCTCCAGCTGCGCCCGGTAGCCGTTGAGCTCTTCCTGTGTCGCCGCGTTCACCGAGGCCGTCTCCTCCTCATCCGGGATGAGGGCGGCGCGGGCCTGTTTCTTGTCCCGCAGCCACATGAGTACGGCCTCTTCGACGTAGGCGTCGAGGCGGTCCTCGTCCATGCCGGTGTCGAAGGCTTCCTGGCACTTGTAGTAGCGCTTGCCCTTGACGCGGGTCGTTGCTGCGAGGAAGGCGTGGTCGCCGCACTCCCCGCACAGGGCGATGCGGGACAGGAGGTGCCGGACTCTGGAGTCGCGTTGGGTGCGCCGCTCGGGGGCGGTGAGGATCTTCTTGACCCGGTTGAACAGGGCGCGGCCCTCGGGCTCGTCGAGGCCGGGGATGGGGCGCCAGGTGGCTTTGCCGATCACCTTGCCCTGGTGGACGCGTTCGCCGAGGTTGGTGGGGTTGAGGAGGACGTCCCTGATGGCCTTGTCGGTCCACTGGTGGCCGTCCGGGCGTGCGGCGTCGGGGGTCTCTCGCAGCCATCTGACGATGCTGTAGAGGGACTCTCCGGAGTCCACGCGCTGCATGGCCTTGAGTACGATCTTCGACTGGACGGGGTGCGGGTACTGCTCGATGAGGTCACCGGTGTCCGGGTCGTAACGTCGGGCGTAGCCGTAGGGGAGCCGGCCGCCAGGCTTCCCGGCCTCTGCCGTCAGCCGGACGGTGCGAACGTTGCGGTCCCGGATCGTCTCGGCTTCGTCCTCGGCGTCGATGGCGTCCCGGGCGGTTGCCTTGCGGTCGGCGCGCTTGGACAGGTCGAAGACCTGGTTGTCGTAGCAGAGGAGGACGCCGGCTTCGAAGCACGCGTTGCGGAGCCGGAGGTACGCCTCTAGGTCGCGGTAGTAGCGCGAGGCTTCGAAGGCGACGACGATCCGGCCTTCTCCGGCTCGGATGGCGTCGAGGAGCGCTTCGAAGTCGTCGCGGCCGACACGTGCGTGGCGTGAGGCGGAGATGCCGGTGTCCTTGAAGACCTTGGCCACGGGCCAGTCGTAGCGGTCGCAGAGTGCGCGGCCGACGGCGAGCTGGTCTTCGACGGAGCGGCCCTTCTTCTTGGGGTCCCTGCTGTTGCGTCCGTAGAGCAGGGCGGGGAAGGGGCCTTCGTAGACGTGGTGGAGGTACTCCGGGTCGATCGGCATGACGGAACTGTACGGCGCGAGGTGGGTTGTTGGGAGACTTTCGCGCCGGCGAGGGTGGTCACGGCCGTCCAGAGGGGGAAGTCCGGTGCGGGGATGAGGATTTCGTCGCCGTCCTCGATCAGGGCCTGTACGGCCATCGAGACCAGCTCGGACACGCCGTTGCCGAGGAAGACGTCGTCCACGTCGACCTCCAGGCCCCTCGCCTGGTAGCGCTGGGCCACGGCGCGGCGGGCGGAGAGGATGCCGCGTGAGTCCGTGTAGCCGTGCGCCTGCGGCAGCATCCGGATCATGTCCTGGAGGATCTCCTCCGGCGCCTCGAACCCGAAGAGCGCGGGGTTGCCGGTGTTCAGGCGCAGCACGCTGTGGCCCGCCTCCTCCAGCGCGTTGGCGTGCTCGATCACCGGACCGCGGATCTCGTAGCAGACCTCGCTCAGCTTGCTCGACTGACGGAACTCCATACGACCGCTTCCCCTCCGCTAACCGTGGTTGCTTGGTTTTACCAAGTAGACGCTTGGAAAGTCCAACAACGCGTCTAGACTGCGTCGCATGTCACCTCGCCGAAGCTACGACCAGTACTGCTCCACGGCCCGCGCCCTCGACGCCGTCGGCGACCGCTGGACCCTCCTGATCGTCCGCGAGCTGCTCGCCGGTCCGCGTCGCTACACCGATCTGCACGCGGACCTGCCGGGCGTGAGCACGGACGTCCTGGCGTCCCGGCTGAAGGACATGGAGCGCGACGGGCTGACCACACGCCGCAGGCTGCCGCCGCCCGGAGCCGCGTACGTGTACGAACTCACCTACCGTGGAAGGGGGTTGCTTCCAGTGCTTCAGGCGCTCGGGGTCTGGGGCGCGCCCGCGCTTGCGGAGCGCCGGCCGACGGACGCGGTACGCGCGCACTGGTTCGCCCTGCCGCTGCTGCGCGCGCTGCCGGGTGAGGGTCTCGTCGAGGTCCGGCTCGACGAGGGGAAGTTCCATCTGCGGCTCGGCGCCCAGGACGGCCCGGTGTACGGCGACGGGGCCGCCCCGGAGGAGCCCGACGCCCGGCTGGTCCTCGACGCGCCGACCTGCACCGCCCTGGGAGACGGCAGCTTGACGCTCCATCAGGCCGTGACGGACGGGCGCGTCGCGGTGTCGGGGGACAGCACGCTCGCCAAGGTGCTGCGCGGGGACTGACGAAACCAGGGAAGCGGCCAGGATTCCCCGGACACGGGCGAGGCCCGCCGCGTCCCTCGGACACGGCGGGCCCCGCCACTCATGGACGACCAGGCGTCAGGCGCCCGGTGGTACCCGGTACGGCCGTCCCGAACTGCGCGTCAGCGCGTAGCCGCCGATGCCCGCGAGCGCCGCGAGCACAGCGCCGATCCCCGTCCACACCCAGCGGTCGGACCACCAGCCGGAGGTGTCCGGCTTGAGCGAGGAGAGAGTGGGCGCGTCCGTCGCGGAGCCGGAACCGGAGTCGGAGTCGGAATCCGCGGACTTCTGTGCGATGCCCGGCACCAGCGGCTCGGCCAGCGAACCGTCCACCGCCGCCGCGCCGCCCATGTCCTTGGAGTCGACCTGGATCTGGGTGTTCACCGGCACCCCGAGGTCGGCCCCGCCGAGCCCCACGGCGGTCAGACGGACGTAGTACGTGCCCGGCAGCGGGTCGTCGGACCAGGCGTCCGACCAAGCACGGACCGTGCGCAGCGTGCACGCGAGGTCGACGGAGGCCGCCCCCTGGGTCGCGGTGCGCGTCTGCGCCCCGTACTGGCACGCCTGGCGGCGCCGCAGCCCGTCGTACACGTCCAGCTGCCAGGTCTGCGTCCCGTTCCGGGACGACGAGGGCAGCTTCACCGTCGCCTTCACGGTGGGCCGCTGCCCGGCCTCCGCGGGGAACTGCCAGTACAGGTAGTCACCCGCGGAGGCGCTCGCCGTGGCCTGCTGCCCCTGCTGGATCTCCGTCGCCGTACGGAACGACGTGCCCGCCGAGGTGGGCGCGGCACTGTCGTCCGACGGGCTCGCCGAGGGCGAGGCGTCGGCGAGGGCGGGGGCGGCGGCGACACCCAGCAGCAGGGCGGTCGCGCTCAACGCTCTTGCGAACAACATCAGTTGGTCCTCCAGATCGCGACCCGCCAGCGCGACAGCCAGCCCCACAGCACACCCGCGAGGAAGCCGATCAGAACGAGGGCGCCGAGCAGCCACCAGCCGCGCCCGAGGCCGAAGGAGGCCACGTCGCTCGCCCGGTCGGGCCCGTGGACGACATCGACCGTCAGCTCCAGCGGAAGGCCGGGCGTGGTCTTCACACCCGCCACCGGGGAGAAGGAGTTGGCGACCTGGAGGCACACCGTCTCGGCGGGCGCGTTCTCGTCGTCGCTCTCCGCCTTCGGATAGCGCAGGCCCGTCGACATCACGTCCGTACGGCCCGTGCCGGTCGCCTCACCGCGTACGATCTCCCGGCCGTGCAGGGTGATCGCCCGCAGCGTCACGCCGTAGTCGGGGTTCACCTGCCGGTCGTCGGAGACGCTCACCGAGGCGCGCAGCTCCTGACCAGGCTTCACGTCCACCCGGTAGAAGCGGTGCTGCCCGAACTCCTCGCGGTCCGTGTACAGACCCGACTTCAGCGTGGGTGCCGTCGTGCACTGCTCGGTGCCGTCCACGGCGACCGGAGTGACCACCTTGTCCGCCGTCCGGTCCACCAGCTGGTTGACCTTGCCGGACAGGTCGGTCTTGTGCTCCACCGAGGTGTAGGTCCCGCCGGTGGCCTCGGCGATGCAGCTCAGCTGCTTGCTCAGCTTGGTGTCCGGGACGAGCCCCAGCGTGTCGATGGTCAGCCCGACCCCCTTGGCCGCGATCTCCCGGGCCACCTCGCACGGGTCGAGCGGGGCGCAGGTGTCCTCGCCGTCGGTGATGAGGACGATCCGGCGGGTGCCGTTGCCCCCTTCGAGGTCGTCCGCCGCCTTCAGCAGGGCCGGGCCGATCGGCGTCCACCCGGTGGGCTGCAGCGTCGCCACGGCCGTCTTGGCGTCGGTCCGGTTCAGCGGCCCCACCGGGTACAGCTGTGCGGTGTCCTTGCAGCCCGTCTTGCGGTCGTTGCCGGGGTAGTTGGCGCCCAGCGTCCGTATGCCGAGCTGCACCCCCTCCGGCGTCGCGTCGAGGACCTCGTTGAAGGCCTGCTTCGCCGCCGCCATCCGCGAGTCGCCGTCGATGTCCCGCGCCCGCATCGAGCCGCTGACGTCGAGGACGAGATCGACCTTGGGCGCGGCCTGGGCTGTCGTCTCGTCGGCGACGGCGCCGGCCGGGACGGCGATCCCGGCCGCCAGGGCGGCGAGCAGGGCGCAGACTCCCGCCGCCAGCCGTTGTCTTGTGATCATCGGCGGATCTTATTGATCAATGGGTGCGCGCTTCAAAACGATCTTATTGATCCCAGGGGTCGAGCATGCGAACGAGCGGGTTGGGCAGCTGCGTCCACAGATCCCCGCCACGCCCCGGCGACAGCCTCATCAGCGTCAACGCCTTCGCGGGCAGCGGCTCCCCGCGGAGCGCCGCGAGATCGGATGTGGCCGGAAGTTCCCGTACGACGGCCTCCAGTGCCGCCCCCAGCGCGGGTGCCGAACCCGCCGTGGCCGCCAGCGAGCCCCCGACGAGCGCGCCGAACAGCTTGCGGCGCAGGGCCGTCTCGTCGTCGGTGACCATCCGGTCGGCCACCTCCGGGGCCTTGATGCCGTGCCGGGCCAGCCGGGCCGGGCTCACCCGGATGTCCGCGAGATCCCGGTAGACGAGCCGCAGTGGCTCGTTCGCGGGCCCGAGCACCACCAGCAGGTTCTGGCCGTGCGCCTCCAGGGCCACGCCCAGATCGAGCAGGAGCAGCCCCACGGTGAGCGCGAGACGGGTGTAGGCGGCGAGCCAGGCCGGGGACGCCGCGAGTCCGGTGGCGGGCAGGGCGGCCACCGGGACCACCCGTTCGCCCGCCGCCGGGTCCGCGCAGGTCTCGGGCGACTCGCGCACCATCGCGGCGAGATCGGGCGAGTGGGCGCTGAACGCCCCCAGGGTGCGGGGGACGCGCAGCAGTCCTTCGGTGCGCGCGGCGACCGACTCCGCGAACTCGGAGACGACGAGCGCGGTCTCGACGGACGCGACCGAGATGTCCCGTACGGACGAGGTCAGTCGGGCGCTGACCGCGGTCTTCACATGCGGGCCGGCATCGGACAGGGCCAGCGTGCGCAGGGACATCAGCGGATGCGCGACCGGACCGTCGTGCGCCGCCCCGCCGAGCACATGCGCCGTTTGCCAGGGATGCACCGGCACCAGCGGGCGCCCCCCGTCCCACAGCCAGGCCGGCCACTCGCCCCGCAGCACGCCGTCGTCCGCGGGGACCAGACCGAGGCGTACCAGCGGCCGGTGCTCGGGCCCGTAGGCGAGCTGCTCGGCGACCGAGAAGCCGGGTCGTGAGCGGCAGCTGGGGTGGTACGGGTGCCCGTCCACCACCCGCTGCTCCCACGCCCAACCGGTCACCGGTTCGGGCGCGCCGTCCGGCTGGTCGGCGCGCGACAGGGCCAGCGAGGCCGTGCTGTCGTCGAGCTCGGCGGCGAACGCGGCACCGCCCGGCACACCGAGCGCCGTGACCAGCTCCGTCGCCCGGTCGTAGCCACGACCGTCCAGCAGCACCTCGGTGACGTAGGCGGTGGTCGCGTACGGGTCGGCGGGCGGCCCGTGCAGTCGGCGGCCGTCCGTCAGACGGAGGACCAGCCCCTCGCGCGTCGGCTCACGGCGGACCGTCCACGGCAGCGGCTCATGCACCAGTGCCCGCCACAGGCGCGACAGGACCGCGGCCCGGGCGCCGGGGAGGGCGGCCGCGTACGCCGCCGACAGATCGGGCCGTACGCCCTCCAGCTCGCGGGCGATCCGGATCTCGGCGGAGAGGGAAGAGGACACGTTCGAACTCCTCGGGGGACGGGCGGCGCATTCGTCGTGCCGGACCATGACAGACATACTGATCGTCAGTGCACCGTACGGAACGAATGGACGCGTGGACCGCATGCACCCCAGGGACCGGGTCCCCGAGCCCGCCGACGCCTACGCGGCGGCGCCGCTGCTCAACTGTCTGCTCCGGGAAGCCGCGGACCCCGCCGGCGAGCAGGGCGTCCACCGGCTGCGGGCGGGCGGACGGCTGCTGCGCGTGCGCGGCGCCCGTCGCCCCCGCGACCCCGAGCTGCACACCGACGGTACCTGGCATCCGCTCACCCACGCCGAGCTGGTCAAACTCGCCGCCGAGGAGCTGCGCCGGGCCACCGGTCTGTCCAATCCCGAACTGCCCGGGGAGATGCTCGACAGCCGGGACGCGGTGGCCGCGATCCTCGCCGCACGCGCCCGTACGACCCCGTCGCCCGACCCTTATGTGCGCTCCGAGCAGTCCTTGATCACCGGGCACCCTCACCACCCCGCGCCCAAGGCGCGCGGCGGAGGACCGGTTGCGAGCTGGCTGCCGTACGCGCCGGAGGCGCACGCCCGCTTCCCGCTCACCCTTCTGGGGGTGCGCGAGGACATCGTCGTCGAGGAGGGCGACACGACGGCGCTCGACGCGCTGGGCACCGCCCCGCCTGGCTACCGGCTGCTGCCCGCGCACCCCTGGCAGCTCGACCTGGTCGGCGGGCGCCCGGAGATCCGCGAGGCGTTCGAGGACGGGCGGCTGCTGCGGCTCGACGGCACCCCCGGGACGGTGTGGCCCACGGCCGCGATCCGCACGGTGTACGCCCCCGGCGGCGACCACTTCCTCAAGTTCAGCCTGGACGTACGGATCACCAACGACATCCGCCGGCTGTGGCGCCACGATCTGCTCAAGCTGCGCCGCACCGACGCGGCGGCGGTGGCCGCGTTCGCCGCGCACCCGGGCCCGGCGGCCTGGCTGAGCGACCGCGGCTACCGCACGGCCGGCTTCGCCTTCGAGGAACTGGCCGTCCTGGTCCGCGACGGTCTGCACCCCCATCTGCTGCCGGATGCCACCCCCTTGCTCGCCGCGGCCCTCGTGGAGGAGGGCTTCGACGGCAGCCCGCTGGCCCGGCTCACCGACCCGGCGCCCTGGTGGACGGCGTATCTGCGCCAGGTCGTGCCCCCGGCCCTGGAGGCGTTCGAGCGCCATGGGGTCGTCCTGGAGGCGCATCTGCAGAACACGCTGATCGCGGTGGACGCCGCGGGTCTGCCCGTACAGGCGCTGTTCCGGGACGCGGAAGGCGTCAAGCTCCTCACGGACGTGTCCCGGAAGGCGGGCTGGGAGCGGCTGGTGTACTGCCTCGTCGTCAACAACCTCACCGAGGTGGCCGCGCTGCTGTCGGAGCGCCACCCCGGCTGGAACCCGTGGCCCGCGGCCCGCGCGGAACTGGCCCGCCACCCCGTCCCCGAGATCCCCGCCCTGCTGGCCTCGCCCACCCTCCCCGGCAAGACGAACCTGCTGCTGCGCTGGACGGGCGCGGACGGCGCGGACGCGCGCTATCTGCCCCTGCCGAATCCGCTGGCCTGCCGCTGACCCCGGGTCGCCGCCCGGCGGTCAGCCGACCGGTGCGGACGGACGGCGGTTCGGCGGCGGTTCAGGTCTCGCACGAGTCCGTCAGGTAGGTGCGGGCCAGTGCGGCGGCGCGCAGGAACCAGTCGGTGATGACGGCGGTCTCGTCCGGCGTGTACTGGGAGAACAGCTCCGCGAGGAGCGCGTGGTAGGGGCCGTAGACGGCCTGCACCCGGTCGGCGGCGGCCGGGACGGCGACGACCCGCACCCGGCGCCGGTCGGTGGGGTCGGGCTCCCGGGTGACGAACCCGCCCTGCTCCAGGCGGTTGAGGATGCCGGTCACCGCACCGGTGGTGACATGGGCGCGTGCGGCCAGGTCGCCGGCGGTGACCGCGGAGTCCCCGGCCGCGAGGACATGGGCGAAGCAGATGAGGTCCATGACGCTCAGCCCGAGGTTGCGGGCGAACTCCTGCTGCCCCACGACACTCGTCGCGACGAGGTCGTCCAGTGCGCTGATGGCATCCGAGGCGGAGGTGGCCGGGCGCGACTTGCCCTCCATTACGCTCCCCTTAGTTGCTAAGGTAAATTCCTTACTCGGTAAGGCATCGTAAGCCAGAGCGTCATCGACGGGCCTGTGACGCGTGTGGGCCGGTCGGGTGCGCACGGGGAGGCGAGCACGTGAGCGAACATGGGCACGAGGAAGGCCACACTCTGGCCGGGTGGACGGGCTGCGTCCTCGCCACCGCAGGGGCTTTGCTGATCGGCGCGGGCATCTGCGGCTGGCGTGCGGGGATCTGGCCGGGGCTCGGACTCGTCGTGGTGTCCGTCCTGGCCACGTGGTTCCTGCACCTCGCGGGCTGGGGCAAGCCGCCGGGGCTGCGACCGGTCGACCAGCGTGGCATGCGCGCGCGGGACCTCTCCGCGCGTCGGGGCCATGCGAACTGCCTCGGATGCCGACTGGCCGGACGAGGCGCCGCACCTGCAAGTCAAGTACCCGAGACCGCCGTCGGCGGCTCCCGCGAGCCGGCCCCCGCGACCGACGTGACGTCCTGAGGGCGGATGCGGCGTGCCCTGACCGGTGAGTCGTCACGACAACTCCGCCAGCTCTTGACGTAGTTCAAACGTCTGCTCCTGGTATGTGGCTGCCTTCCCACTAAGATCGCTTCGTGCCCTTGACCAAGGCATGGCAAGAATCGACTGCCCCTACGGGGGGTGAGGAGTGTGCGTCATCACTATCAAGCGCAGTCTCTCGGTCGTGGCTGTTGCCACGTTGGCCGTCGCCCTCGGTGCCGGATCGGCCGACGCGACCGGGTACGTGGCGGTGAAGAACCCGTACCTCAAGAGCGGAAAGATCTACGCCGAGGCCACCCTGCAGGGCCCCAACCCGGTGGACACCAAGATGTGTGTTTCGCTGCTTCAGACGCACCCGGCCACGCCGGACATCCCCGTCGCGGGGAAGTGCTCCAAGCTGAGCGCCGGAACCGTCAAGGTGTCGATCAACAACTTCTGCGGGAGGTACACCACCCATGTCGAGGTGTCTCGGGGTGGCAGGACTCTCGTCTACAAGGATTCCGCGTCCGTGATCATCTGTAACTGATCGTCGGGTCGGCATCTGCTGAACTGCCCCCTTCGCCTTGGGCGAAGGGGGCAGTTCAGCAGAGTGACACGAAGGACGTCGGCGCGACGGCTCGCGCACTTCTCGTCGGCTGTCACGCTCGGTTACTATGCTCACTTCGTGCAAGGGGCCGGAAATGTGGGGCACACCGCCACTGTTTCAGGGTGCTCCGTGAGACGTGAGGCAGAAGAGCCGTGGAGCCTGGGAAAATGCTGAGGGAGGTCACCGCCACCCGCTACATCACGCCCCTGCGCTCCGGCGGCTCCGTACCCGGGATCGTCGAGGCCGACGACCTCGGGACCTACGTCGTCAAGTTCACCGGCTCCGCTCAGGGTGTGAAGGCGCTGGTCGCCGAGGTGATCGTGGGGGAGTTGGGCCGCCGGCTCGGGCTGCGCGTCCCTGAACTGGTGTTCACCCATTTCGACCCCGCGATCGCCGCACACGAACCCCACCAGGAGGTGCGCGACCTGCTGAACGCGAGCCCCGGTCTCAATCTGGGTATGGACTATCTGCCGGGCGCCCGGGACTTCACCCCCGAGGTCGCTCAGGCCTGCACGGTCGATCCGGTGGAGGCGGGCCGGATCATCTGGCTCGACGCCCTGACCGTCAACGTCGACCGCACGGTCCACAGCTCCAACCTCATGGTCTGGCCCACCTTCGGCACGGCACCCCCGCGGCTGTGGCTGATCGACCACGGTGCCGCCCTCGTCTTCCACCACCGCTGGGACGCCTCCGCGCCGGAGAAGGCGTACGACTTCCGGCACCACGCCCTCGGCCACTTCACCCCGGACATGCCGGCCGCGGAGGCCGACCTCGCGCCCCGGGTGACCGAGGAACTGCTGCGCGAGATCACCGAGGAGGTCCCGGACGCGTGGCTGAGCGGCGAGCCGGGCTTCGCCACGCCCGCCGAGGTCCGCAGGGCCTACGTGGACTATCTCTGCGCGCGGGTGAAGGCCTCCGAGTCCTGGCTGCCCACCGACTTCCCCACCCGGGAGGAACTCGCCGCCGAGGAGGCCCAGCGCGCGGCACGGACCCAGCAGGGCCGGCCGGCCTGGCTCAAGCGGGTCCCCGACCTGCACGGCAAACCGGCGGCGGAACAGGATTGGTCGGTGCACCTGGGATGACGGACACCCCCACGGACGGCGAGTACCGCGTCCAGATCGAGTACTGCACCCAGTGCCGCTGGCTGCCCCGCGCGGCCTGGCTGGCACAGGAGCTGCTGACGACGTTCGAGACCGAGCTGACGGAACTCGCGCTCAAGCCGGGCAGGGGCGGGGTCTTCGTCGTACGGGTCAACGACGAGGTCGTCTGGGACCGCCGTGAGCAGGGCTTCCCCGAGCCCACGGCGGTCAAGCGCCTCGTACGCGACCGAGTGGCCCCGGGAAAGCCCCTGGGCCACTCGGAGAAGCCCGCGGAGTGAGCCGGCCGGCGAAGCCCCGGGGAGCGGGTCAGCCGGCGAGCTGCTCGTACGCCGGCAGGGTGAGGAACTCCGCGTAGTCCTCGTCCAGCGCCACCTTCAGCAGCAGGTCGTGGGCCTGCTGCCAGTGACCGGCCGCGAAGGCCTCCGCGCCGATCTCGGCCCGGATGTGCGCGAGTTCCTCGGCGGCTACCTTGCGGGCCAGGTCGGCGGTCGCCTTCTCGCCGTTCTCGAACTCGACGCCCGCGTTGATCCACTGCCAGATCTGGGAGCGGGAGATCTCCGCGGTCGCCGCGTCCTCCATCAGGTTGAAGATGGCGACCGCGCCGAGGCCGCGCAGCCAGGCCTCGATGTAGCGGATGCCGACCTGGACGGCGTTGACCAGGCCCGGGTACGTCGGCTTGGCGTCCAGGGAGTCGACGGCGATCAGGTCGGCCGCCTTGACGTCGACGTCCGCACGCAACCGGTCCTTCTGGTTGGGCCGGTCGCCGAGGACCCGGTCGAAGGACGCCATGGCGATCGGCACCAGGTCGGGGTGGGCGACCCAGGAGCCGTCGAAGCCGTCGTCCGCCTCACGGTCCTTGTCCGCCTTGACCTTCTCGAAGGCGACCCGGTTGACCTCCTCGTCGCGCCGGGACGGGATGAACGCCGCCATGCCGCCGATCGCGTGCGCGCCGCGCTTGTGGCAGGTGCGGACGAGGAGTTCGGTGTACGCGCGCATGAACGGCGCCGTCATCGTGACCGCGTTGCGGTCCGGCAGCACGAACCTCGCCCCGCCGTCACGGAAGTTCTTGACGATGGAGAAGAGGTAGTCCCAGCGGCCCGCGTTCAACCCGGAGGCGTGGTCGCGGAGTTCGTAGAGGATCTCGTCCATCTCGTAGGCCGCCGTGATCGTCTCGATCAGGACGGTGGCGCGGATGGTGCCCTGCGGGATGCCGAGGTGGTCCTGGGCGAAGACGAAGACGTCGTTCCAGAGGCGGGCCTCCAGGTGCGACTCCGTCTTCGGCAGATAGAAGTAGGGGCCCTTGCCGAGGTCGAGCAGGCGCCGGGCGTTGTGGAAGAAGTACAGGCCGAAGTCGACGAAGGCGCCCGGCACCTGCTCCCCGTCGACCAGCAGATGACGGTCGTTCAGATGCCAGCCGCGCGGCCGCATGACGACCGTGGCCAGGTCGGCGTCGGGGCGCAGGGCGTACGACTTGCCCGTCGCCGGGTCGGTGAAGTCGATGGCCCGGGTGTAGGCGTCGATCAGGTTGAGCTGGCCGAGGACCACGTTCTCCCAGGTGGGCGCGGAGGCGTCCTCGAAGTCCGCGAGCCAGACCTTCGCCCCCGAGTTGAGGGCGTTGATGGTCATCTTGCGGTCGGTGGGTCCGGTGATCTCGACCCGGCGGTCGTTCAGGGCCTCGGGTGCGGGGGCCACCCGCCAGGTGTCGTCCGCGCGGATCGCGGCGGTCTCCGGGAGGAAGCCGAGGGTCGAGGTACGCGCGATCTCGGCGCGGCGTTCGGTCCGGCGGGCGAGCAGCTCGTCACGCCGGGGCGTGAACCGGCGGTGCAGCTCGGCCACGAAGGCGAGGGCCGGTTCGGTGAGGACCTCGTCCTGCCGCGGCAGGGGCTCGGCGTCGATGACGACCGGCGACGGCGCTGGTGCGGACATGAGCTGTCACTTCCTTCGGCGAGCTGACGAGGAGCCGCGGCACGGGGTGCGCACCGGGTGCCAGGGAATCCGGATGCGGCTGACCACGCCCGTGAGCAGTCGGGTGCTTCTGATCAGTGGATACTAGTTTCCTCATGGTGGAAGCTCAATGATCTGTTGATGTCGAGATTCTCCGCTTCGAGGCAAGGTGGCTCTCCGTGCCACCGGGTGCCCCGAGGCGGACCGCCGGTCACTCCAGGTGCACCAAGTCGTCCTCGGTGTCGATGTCGTACGGCCGCGCCACGTCCCCGCACTCGACGAGCCGGATGGCGTCCTCGTGCTCCTTCAGATAGGCGCGGGCTCCCCGGTCCCCGGTGGCGGACGCCGCGATCCCGGCCCAGTGCGCGGTCCCGAGGAGCACCGGATGCCCCCGGACGCCCCCGTACACGGCCGAGGCCAGCGAGGTCCCGTCCTCGTACGCGGCGAGGACGCGCGCCGCCGCCTCCGGTCCGATGCCGGGCTGGTCGACGAGCGAGACCAGGGCGGCCCGCGCGCCCGTACCGGCGAGCGAGCCGAGTCCGGCGCGCAGCGAGGAACCCATGCCCTGCGCCCAGTCCGGGTTGTCCACCGGCACGCAGCCGGACAGATCCGCGCGCTCGCGTACCTCCTCGGCCGCCGCCCCCAGGACCACATGCACGCGACCGCACCCGGCCGCCCTCAGCACCCCCACCGCGTACTCCACCAGCGGACGCCCCCGGTGCACGAGCAGCGCCTTCGGACGCCCGCCCAGCCGCCGTCCGCCACCCGCGGCGAGGAGCAGCCCGGCGACCTCGTCCCGGCCGTCTTCACTTCGCGTCATACGTCCTGCATACCTGACCCCGCGACGGCCGTGTGGCGCCCCGGGACTGAATTTCGGTCCGCGTGGTGGCGCCCGGCGCACCCCGTGGCGTTTACTGACCCGCGTCCCCGGGCGCCGGGCCGACGCCCCGGGGTGACGGGCGCCGGTGCACCGCCGTGCGCACGACGCGGTGTGAGGGGGGAAGCTGTGTTACGGAGCTTGGGGCAGAAACCGGTGACCGGCAGCGACGAGGATCCGAGGGTGGCGGAACTGCGGATCGCGGTGTCCCGGCTGCGCCGTGAACTCGCCACTCTCCCGGCCGAGTTCCCCGACCGGGGCATCGCCGAGGACGAACTCGCCGTCCTCGCCGCGATGGCCGCGGGCGGCGTTCCGGAGATCCCCCGTCTGCGCCGCTCCCTGCTGCTGATCGCCGGCGCGATCGGCTCGGTCAGCGCCCTCACCAGAGGGCTCGCGGAGGTCCGTGACGCGGTGGAGGAGTTCGGTGAGCCGCGACGCGGCTGACCGGCGCGGCGGCCTGTCGCGAGGCGAGGGGTGGACGACCGGCGGCCGGCCGAGCGGCCGGTCCGGTGGTCAGTTCCCCGTGCCGGCCAGGGCCTCGGACAGTTCCCTCGCCACCTGCTGGAGCACCGGCACGATCCGCTCCGTCGCGGCGTCGGTGACCCGGCCCGCCGGGCCGGAGATGGAGATCGCCGCGGCCGTCGGGGCGTCGGGCACGGACACCGCGAGGCACCGGACCCCTATCTCCTGCTCGTTGTCGTCGACCGCGTACCCGGCCCGGCGCACCTCCTCCAGGGCGGCGAGGAAGGCATCCGGCGTCGTGATGGTCTTCTCCGTCGCGGCGGGCATACCGGTGCGGGCCAGCAGGGCGCGCACCTCGTCGTCCGGCGTGGTGGCGAGCAGCGCCTTGCCCACACCCGTGGAGTGCGGCAGCACCCGGCGGCCCACCTCGGTGAACATCCGCATCGAGTGCTTGGACGGCACCTGCGCCACGTACACGATCTCGTCGCCGTCGAGCAGCGCCATGTTCGCGGTCTCGCCGGTCTCCTCCACCAGTCGTGCGAGATACGGGCGCGCCCAGGTGCCGAGCAGCCGGGACGCCGACTCGCCGAGCCGGATCAGCCGGGGGCCGAGCGCATAGCGGCGGTTGGGCTGCTGACGTACGTAACCGCAGGCCACCAGCGTGCGCATCAGACGGTGAATCGTCGGCAGCGGCAGCCCGCTGCTCACGGACAGTTCGCTGAGGCCGACCTCGCCGCCCGCGTCCGCCATCCGCTCCAGCAGGTCGAAGGCGCGCTCGAGGGACTGCACCCCGCCCGTGGCGGACTTGGCGGGGGCGTCGCTGGCGCTGGACGTCGACGTCGGCACGGCGCGTTCCTTTCGGGACTGGCGGGAAGGGCAGCAGCCTACCCGGCAGGCGGTTGACTCCCGGCTGGTACGGAGCGATGGTCTGCGCACTGGAAGCCTACTTCCGCCTTGCAGAAAGGCTCGGGAGGCGTGCGCCGGGGCGCCGGACGGCGGTCCCACCCTTGACGGCGCCAGAAGCGGGGTGAAGACTCCTTCAACAGAACGTTGAATTCCGTGGGGCGGGCGCCCATCCCGCTCCCGGAGGCGGCGACGGCGCGGAGAGAGGGGCCCGGGTGTCCGACGCTGAACTGGTGCTGCGGTCGAGGCGCGTCATCACGCCCGAGGGGACGCGCGCCGCGTCCGTCGCGGTCGCCGGGGGCACGATCACGGCCGTCCTGCCCCACGACGCCCAGGTGCCGGCCGGAGCGCGGCTGGAGGACTTCGGCGACGACGTCCTGCTGCCCGGCCTCGTCGACACCCACGTCCACGTCAACGACCCGGGCCGCACCGAGTGGGAGGGCTTCTGGACGGCCACTCGCGCGGCGGCGGCCGGCGGCATCACCACCCTCGTCGACATGCCGCTCAACTCCCTGCCGCCGACCACGACGGTCGGCCATCTGCGTACCAAGCAGCGGGCCGCGGCCGACAAGGCCCATGTCGACGTCGGCTTCTGGGGCGGGGCGCTGCCCGACAACGTCAAGGACCTGCGGCCGCTGCACGACGCGGGCGTCTTCGGCTTCAAGGCGTTCCTGTCCCCCTCGGGCGTGGACGAGTTCCCGCACCTCGACCGGGAGCAGCTCGCCCGCTCCCTGGCCGAGATCTCGGGCTTCGGCGGCCTCCTCGTCGTGCACGCCGAGGATCCGCACCGCCTCGCCGCCGCCCCGCAGCAGGGCGGCCCCAGGTACGCCGACTTCCTCGCCTCCCGGCCGAGGGACGCCGAGGACACCGCCGTCGCCGAGCTGATCGCCCAGGCCGGGCGGCTCGACGCACGGGTGCACGTACTGCATCTGTCCTCCGGTGACGCGCTGCCCCTGATCGCCGCCGCGCGGGCGGAGGGCGTACGGATCACGGTGGAGACCTGCCCGCACTATCTGACCCTGACGGCCGAGGAAGTCCCGGACGGGGCGAGCGAGTTCAAGTGCTGCCCGCCCATCCGCGAGTCCGCCAACCAGGACCTGCTGTGGCAGGCGCTCGCCGACGGCACGATCGACTGTGTGGTCACCGACCACTCCCCGTCGACCGCCGACCTGAAGACGGGCGACTTCGCCACGGCGTGGGGCGGCATAGCGGGCCTGCAACTGAGCCTCTCCGCCGTGTGGACCGAGGCACGCCGGCGCGGCCACGGCCTGGAGGACGTGGTCCGCTGGATGTCCGCGCACACGGCGCGTCTTGTGGGGCTCGGTTCCCGCAAGGGCGCCGTCGCGGCGGGCCACGACGCGGACTTCGCGGTCTTCGCCCCCGACGAGACGTTCACCGTCGACCCCGCCGCCCTCCAGCACCGCAACCGCGTCACCGCGTACGCCGGCCGGACCCTGTCCGGGGTGGTCAGGTCCACCTGGCTGCGCGGCGAACGCATCGTGGCGGACGGCGAGTTCACCGAGCCGAAGGGCAGGCTGCTCACCCGGGACCACTGACGTGACCTCGCACCGGCCGAACCCCGAAAGGACGATCTGATCACCGTGACGGCGCAGCATCCCACCGGTCCGGCCCGCTTCACCGGCGACGCACACCCCTACGCCGGCGGCGACCCGTACGCGGACTACCGCACCGCCGACTTCCCCTTCATCCACCACGTCGACCTCGCCGACCGCCGCCTCGGCGCGGCGGTCGTCGCCGCCAACGACGAGTTCTTCGCCCCGCGCGAGAACCTGCTGGTGCCGGGGCGCGCCGAGTTCGACCCCGAGCACTTCGGGCACAAGGGCAAGGTCATGGACGGCTGGGAGACCAGGCGCCGCCGCGGCGCCTCGGCCGGGCACCCGTGGCCCACCGCGGACGATCACGACTGGGCACTGGTCCGGCTGGGCGCGCCGGGTGTCGTACGCGGCATCGTCGTCGACACCGCGCACTTCCGGGGCAACTACCCGCAGGCGGTGTCCATCGAGGGAACCGCGGTGCCGGGCACCCCCTCGCCGGAGGACCTCCTCGCCGACGACGTGAAGTGGACGACACTCGTCCCGCGCACACCGGTCGGCGGCCACGCGGCCAACGGCTTCGTCGTGGCGGCGGAGCAGCTGGTCACACATCTGCGCGTCAACCAGCACCCCGACGGGGGCATCGCGCGGCTGCGGGTGTACGGAGACGTGGTGCCCGACCCCGAGTGGCTGCGGGCGCTGGGCACCTTCGACGTCGTCGCCCTGGAGCACGGCGGCCGGGTCGAGGACGCCTCCGACCTCTTCTACTCGCCCGCCACCAACACCATCCGGCCGGGCCGCTCCCGCACGATGGACGAAGGCTGGGAGACACGGCGCCGCCGCGACCGGGACCATGACTGGATCCGCTACCGGCTGGCGGCCGAGGCGCGGATCCGGGCGATCGAGATCGACACCGCGTATCTGAAGGGGAACGCGGCGGGTTGGGCATCGGTGTCGGTCAGTGGCGGCGGGGCCGCGGGGGACGCGGGGAGCGCCGAGGACGCCGAGTGGCGCGAGATCCTGCCGCGCACCCGCCTCCAGCCCGACAGCAACCACCGCTTCGTGCTTCCGGCGGAGGCCGTCGGCACCCACGCGCGCGTGGACATCCATCCGGACGGCGGCATCTCCCGGCTGCGCCTGTACGGCTCCCTGACCGAGGAGGGCGCGGCGGCCCTGAGGGCGCGACACCAGGAACTGGGCGGCTGACCGGCGGACGCCGCCCGGCGCCGCTGAACGGGGGAGGCCGCCCGCCACCGCTGAACGGGGGAGGCCGCCCGCCACCGCTGAACGGGATCGAGGGACCCGGACGAACGGATTCGCCAGGCCCGGGCGTACGGGTTCGCGGGGCCCGGAACCAATCGGACCGGCTCCCGCGTTCTCCCCTCGTGACTCTTCAGCAAGAAATCGTCGGCAACGCCATGCAGATGGCGGTCGTCAACCTGAGCCCCGGCCAGACCGTGTACTGCGAGGCGGGCAAGTTCCTCTTCAAGACGACGAACGTGACGATGGAGACCCGCCTCTCCGGCCCGTCGAACAGCGGTGGCCAGCCTCAGGGCGCGGGCCAGAGCGGCGGCATGGGCGGTTTCCTGCGCCAGGCGATGGGCACCGCCATGCAGGTCGGGCAGCGCGCGCTCGCGGGTGAGTCGCTGGCCTTCCAGTACTTCTCGGCCCAGGGCGGCGAGGGCACGGTCGGCTTCGCGGGCGTGCTCCCCGGTGAGATGCGCGCGCTGGAGCTCGACGGCAGGCGCGCATGGTTCGCCGAGAAGGACGCCTTCGTGGCCGCCGAGTCGACCGTCGACTTCGGCATCGCCTTCCAGGGCGGCCGCACCGGCATGAGCGGCGGCGAGGGCTTCATCCTGGAGAAGTTCACCGGGTACGGCACGGTGATCATCGCCGGCGCCGGTAACTTCATCGACCTCAACCCCGCGGACTTCGGCGGCCGCATCGAGGTCGACACGGGCTGTGTCGTCGCCTTCGAGGAGGGCATTCAGTACGGCGTCCAGCGAGTCGGCGGCCTCAACCGCCAGGGGATCATGAACATGGTCTTCGGCGGCGAGGGCCTGTCCCTGGCCACCCTGGAGGGCAACGGCCGCGTCATCCTGCAGTCCCTCACCATCGAGAGCCTCGCCAACGCCCTGAAGAAGGCTCAGGGCGGCGACAAACAGGGGCCGACGGGCGGACTGTTCTCCACGAACGTGGGCTGACGGGAGGACCGCGAACAGCACCGCCGCGTTCGGCGTACCGTCCACTGCGAGCGGCCGGTACGCCACGACCGCATCCGCTTGCGAGGGCCTGGGGACAAGTGCCTTGGGAGGACCCGGGGACAGTGCCGAGGGCCGCAGGTTAACGTCCCGAGAACTCATGAGACGCCACGGGAAACATTGTTGAGTTGTCATTGACATGCCATGCTCTACGCGCGTCATCATGACTCCATGAGATTCCCCCCACGCGCAACCCGGATAGGCGCCGCAGCCGCCGTCCTGACTGCCCTCCTCATGGGTGGCACCGTCTCCGCCACCACCGCGGACGCCGCCGCCACCTCCGTCGGCAGCATCTGCTATAGCCGTCTGCCGTCCCAGGCCCACGACACTCTCGACCTCATCGACAGTGACGGGCCCTTCCCCTACCCGCAGGACGGCATCGTCTTCCAGAACCGCGAGGGCGTCCTGCCCGAGCAGTCAAGCGGTTACTACCACGAGTACACGGTCAAGACCCCCGGCTCCTCGACGCGCGGCGCACGACGCATCGTCACGGGTCAGGAGTACGAGGAGGACTACTACACCTCCGACCACTACGCCACGTTCAACCTGATCAACTTCGGCTGCTGACCACGCGGTGCGCCCGCGTCCGAGGGGAGTTGTCTCACCCTCGGCGCGGGCGCTCCCGTCTTCGCCGTCAGATGTCCCGGCGTCCCCAACGCCCGCTCGGGCAACCTGACTTGACCCCTCTGCTGTCATCGTCCCGGCGTCCGTGATCCACGCCCGCCGGTCGACGCGGCCAGTGCACGATTGCCGCCGGTTTGCGAGGTTGGTCCGACCGGGTGAGGGTGGATAGGGAACGTACAACCGAGCGTCGAACGGAGCTTCTGATGCGTGCGAAGAAGGCTGCACTGTACGCGCTCGACCTGACGGATGCACGCTGGGTCAAGAGCAGCAAGAGCACCACCGGACCTTACTGCGTCGAGGTGGCGGACCTTGGTGGCGGAGCCGTCGCGATCCGTGACTCCAACAACGTCGACCTGCCGGCTCTGCGGTTCACCGCGGAGGAGTGGGCGGCGTTCCGAGAGGGCGTGCGCGAGGGCGAGTTCGGCTAGAACATCCCGCACAGTACGTACGTCCAGCGTCACAGCAGTACCCAAGCCGGGCCCGGCTTCTCCTGTGCAGATTCAGCTGTAGCTGTCGTCCAAGCCCGAAGCGCTTGACCGGTCGACGGCTTCCACTTCCCCCACCCTTGATGCCTCCAGATCGTGCTGTCGGTCACGAGTCGACCCCGCCCGGCGGGACACGCCGGGCGGGGTCGACGTCTGTCCGTCGAAAGTGCCGCCCTCACGGGTGGGCCGCGTCGAAAGTATCCGGTGGTGCGACTTCGGTCGCCGATCACGCTCTCGGGGGAGGTGTCCGCGTCGTACGCCGCTTAGATTGGCGCCCAGCTCGCGCTCGTCCCCCTGTTCTTCTGGCTGCGACCCGACCCGGACCTGCCCTATCTCGCCGCCGTCATCCTCACCGCGCTGGTCACGGTCGCGGTCGTCGGCTGGGGCATGTTCGTACGGTCCAAGCGACAGTTGATGCTGAGCCTGCGGGATCGCGCGCGGCGGGCCGAGACCGAGGCGGCCCTACGGGCCGAGCAGGCCCAGCGGCTGGCCCGGGAGGCGATCGCGCGCGAGATGCACGACGTCCTGGCGCACCGTCTGACACTGCTCAGCGTGCACGCGGGCGCCCTGGAGTTCCGTCCCGACGCGCCCCGGGAGGAGGTCGCGCGGGCGGCCGGGGTGATCCGGGAGAGCGCGCACGAGGCGTTGCAGGACCTCAGGGAGATCATCGGTGTGCTGCGGGCCGGGGACTCCGACGACGCGGGCCGTCCCCAGCCGACGCTGGCCGCGCTCGACGCCCTGGTCGCCGAGTCCCGGGAGGCCGGGATGGAGGTCGTCCTCGACCACCGGGTCACGGACCCCGCCGCCGTGCCGGCCTCCGTGGGCCGCACCGCGTCCCGCATCGCCCAGGAGGGTCTGACCAACGCGCGCAAGCACGCCCCCGGGACCGAGGTCACGGTGACGATCGCGGGCGCGCCCGGCGACGGCCTCACCGTGACCGTGCGCAATCCGGCCCCGCCCGGTGAGGTCCCGCGTGTCCCCGGCTCCGGCCAGGGCCTGATCGGTCTGACCGAACGCGCGACCCTCGCCGGCGGCACCCTCGACCACGGCACCACCGGGGAGGGCGGCTTCCGGGTCAGGGCCCGGCTGCCGTGGCCGGCCTGAGGGCTCCGCACGAGACATGGGTCCCCGGTCGGTTCACATCAGCCGCAGGGTGTGCCACACCTCGTCGACCCCGGCCCCATTGCGGTCGGCGCACGCCGTGGGCGCCGGGACCGGCAGCCGACGGGCGGGCGCCCGCGAGCGGCTCGCGTCCCTGGGCGAGCGGGTGCGGTGCGCGAGGTCGCCGTCGCCGTCGGCCGGGGCGCCTCCAACGCCGAGATCGCCGCGGAGCTGTTCATGAGCGTCGCCGGGGTCAAGACGCATGTGTCCCGGATCCTGGCCAAACTCGAGGTCAACAACCGGTGCAGATAGCCCTGTTGACGCACGACGCGGGACTTCTGGACGAGGGCGGGCACTGAACGGGTGCCTCGCTCGTTGCACAGGTGACGGAGGGGGAGGACCATGATCGATCTGGGGGAGTACGGCGCGCGGTTCACACAGAGCCCGCACGAGGTCTACGCCGAGCTGCGCGAGCGCGGCCCGGTGCACTGGGTGCGCACGCCGCCGCCCGACCAGGGGGAGGCGTGGCTGATCGTCGGGTACGAGGAGGCGCGCGCCGCCCTCGCCGATCCCAGATTCTCCAAGGACGCCACGAAGAACGGGCGGTTCAACCTGGCGGAGGACGTGATGGGCCGGCAGATGCTGGTCGTCGACCCGCCGGAGCACACCCGGCTGCGCTCCCTCGTCGCCCGCTCGTTCACCATGCGCCGTGTGGAGGCGCTGCGCCCGCGCGTCCAGCACCTCACCGACGAGCTGATCGAGGAGATGCTGCCCAAGGGGCGGGCCGACCTGGTGGAGGCCTTCGCCTATCCGCTCCCCATCACGGTCATCTGCGAACTGCTCGGCGTCCCGGACATCGACCGGGGTGCCTTCCGCGCCCTGTCGAACGAGGTCGTGACCCCGTCCGGCGCGGAGGCCGGATTCGCCGCCATGCGGCAACTGGCCGGATTCCTGGACGAGTTGATAGAGGACAAGCGGTGTACGGCCCCAGCCGACGACCTCCTCGGTGATCTCATCCGCACCCGCGCGGAGGATGGCGACCGGCTCTCGGGCAGCGAACTGCGCGCGATGGCCTTCCTCCTGCTCGTCGCGGGCCACGAGACGACGGTCAACCTGATCACGAACGCCGTGCACACGCTGCTCGCCCACCCGGAGCAACTCGCCGCGCTGCGCGCCGACATGACGCTGCTGGACGGCGTCGTCGAGGAGGTGCTGCGCCTGGAGGGACCGGTGGAGTCGGCGACGTTCCGCTATGCGTCGGAGCCGCTGGAGATCGCCGGGACCGCCATCGCCGAGGGCGACCCGGTGATCGTCGGGCTCGGCTCGGCCGGCCGGGACGGATCCCGCTTTCCCGACCCTCACCGCTTCGACGTCCACCGCGCCCCGCAGGGCCATCTGGCGTTCGGGCACGGCATGCACTTCTGTCTGGGGGCACCCCTGGCCCGGCTGGAGGCGCGCACGGCCCTGCGCACCCTGCTGGAGCGCTGCCCGGACCTGGCCCTCGACGGTCCGCCCGGCCCGCGGCTGCCGGGCATGCTGATACGGGGAGTGCGCAGCCTTCCGGTGCGCTGGTAGCGGACGTGGAGCGGACCGAGTCAGGGGGCGGATCAGCGGCGCAGGCCCGCGATCTCGCCCAGGTGCACCGGGCGGCGCTCCCGGCGGGACAGCTCGCAGGCCTCGGCGATCCGCAGCGCCTGGAGGGCCTCGTGTCCGTCGCACGGGTTGGCGCGCTCACCCCGCACCACCTCGACGAAGGCGGCGACCTCGGCCTGGTAGGCGGGCGCGAAACGCTCCAGGAAACCGGTCCACGGCTTGTCCGCCGGCGGCGGCCCGGCCGGTTCCGTCGAGGTGATCGGCGTACGGTCGTCCAGGCCCACCGCGATCGTGTCCAGCTCGCCGGCGAGCTCCATCCGTACGTCGTAGCCGGCGCCGTTGGTGCGGGTCGCGGTCGCCGTGGCCAGCGTGCCGTCATCCAGGGTGAGCACCACCGCCGCCGTGTCGACGTCGTGCGCCTCCCGGTACATCGCCCCGCCGGCGTCCGACCCGGTCGCGTACACCTCGACGACCTCCCGGCCGGTGACCCAGCGCAGGATGTCGAAGTCGTGGATGAGGCAGTCGCGGTAGATGCCGCCGGAGACGGGCAGATACGCGGCCGGCGGCGGCGCCTGGTCGGCCGTGAGCGCGCGGACCGTGTGCAGCCGTCCGAGCCGCCCGGAACGCACGGTCTCCCGCGCGGTCGCGTAGCCCGTGTCGAAGCGGCGCTGGAAACCCATCTGCAGCACGGTCCCCGCGGCGTCGACCTCGGCGAGCGCGGTCAGTGTGCCCGCCAGGTCCACCGCGATAGGCTTCTCGCAGAACACCGGGAGCCCGGAGCGCGCCGCCCGGCCGATCAGCTCGGCGTGGGCCGCGGTCGCCGCCGTGATGACCACGGCGTCCACGCCCCAGGTGAAGATCTCGTCCGCACCGGGTGCGGCCGTCTCGCCCAGCCGGTCTGCGAGCGCATGGGCCCGGACCGTGTCCACGTCGGTGATGATGAGCGACCCCACCTCACGGTGACGGCTGAGCGTGGCCGCGTGGAAGCTGCCGATCCGACCTGCTCCGATGAGTCCGATGCGCATGGGAACAACCTGGAGGCGTACCCCCCACCCTGTCAATGCTTTGTCCGGACAACCGGACTACACAACTTCCCGTCAACAGGTCCCGGAGCTACGCTCGCTCCGTGCCGAAACCAGATGTGGATCCGACCGTCTCCCTCAAGCTCGGCGTCGACCGGAACAGCCCCGTACCGCTCTACTTCCAGCTGTCCCAGCAGCTGGAGGCCGCGATCGAGCACGGGGAGCTGACGCCGGGCAGTCTGCTGGGCAACGAGATCGAGCTGGCCGGGCGCCTCGGTCTGTCGAGGCCCACCGTCCGCCAGGCCATCCAGTCCCTGGTCGACAAGGGCCTGCTGGTGCGCCGCCGCGGCGTCGGCACCCAGGTCGTGCACAGCCAGGTCAAGCGCCCCCTGGAACTCAGCAGCCTCTACGACGACCTGGAGGCGGCCGGGCAGCGCCCCGCGACCCGGGTCCTGGTCAACGCCTTCGCGCCCGCCTCGGCGGAGGTCGCCGCCGCGCTCGGGGTGCCCGAGGGCGTGGAGGTGCACCGCATCGAGCGGCTGCGCCTCGCGCACGGCGAGCCGATGGCGTACCTGTGCAACTTTCTGCCGACCGGCCTGCTGGACCTGGAGACCGAGCACCTCGAGTCGACGGGCCTGTACCGCCTGATGCGTGCCGCGGGCATCACCCTGCACAGTGCCCGGCAGACCGTCGGGGCCCGCGCCGCCACCCCGGTCGAGGGCGAGCGGCTCGGCGAACCCGAAGGTGCCCCGCTGCTCACCATGCAGCGCACGGCGTTCGACGACACGGGTCGCGCTGTGGAGTTCGGCACGCACACATATCGCGCCTCGCGCTACTCGTTCGAGTTCCAACTGCTCGTACGCCCCTGAGTTTTCGGGCCTCTCCCGCCGTTCCCCGCCCCCGGCCGCCCCGGCTCCGAAGCGCCGGCCCGCCGTCCCCGCGTGCCCCCTGACCTGCGGCGTCGATCTGCGGTCGGTGATACTTGGTGGTTCCAAGGAACTACGCAAGAAGGGCACGGGCTCGTGGCACGGTTTCGGACCTGGGCAACCATCGCGCTGGCAGGGGCGCTCGGCCTATCCCTGGCGGGGTGCAGCAGCCACGGCGGGAAGCGTGCCGAGGACGCCCGCAACGCGGCCGCCGCCCAGGGCCGGTCGGCGGTGAGCACCCCCCGCTGGACGTTCGCGATGATCACCCACTCCGGGGACGGCGACACCTTCTGGGACATCGTGCAGAGCGGCGCCGAGCAGGCCGCCGTCAAGGACAACATCAACTTCCTGTACTCGCACGACGCCAACGCCCAGCAGCAGGCCCAGCTCGTGGACGCGGCCGTGGACCAGAAGGTCGACGGCATCATCGTCACGCTGGCCAAGCCCGACGCGATGAAGGCCGCCGTGGCCCGCGCCGAGAAGGCCGGCATCCCGGTGGTCACGGTGAACTCCGGCTCGGAGGAGTCCAAGGCGTTCGGCGCGCTCGCGCACATAGGCCAGGACGAGACGATCGCGGGCGAGGCCGTCGGCGACGAGCTGAACAAGCGCGGCCGCAAGAAGGTCCTGTGCGTGCTGCACGAGCAGGGCAACGTGGGCCACGAGCAGCGCTGCGCGGGTGTGAAGAAGTCGTTCCACGGCACGGTGGAGAACCTCTACGTCAACGGCACCAACATGCCGGACGTGCAGTCCGCCCTGGAGGCGCGCCTCCAGTCGGACAAGTCCGTCGACACCGTCGTCACCCTCGGCGCCCCGTACGCCGACACCGCGGTCAAGGCCAGGTCGGACGCCGGCAGCCGGGCGGAGGTCGACACCTTCGACCTCAACGCCAAGGTGGCGTCCGAGCTGAAGGACGGCACCCTCGGCTTCGCCGTCGACCAGCAGCCCTACCTCCAGGGCTACGAGGCGGTCGACCAGCTCTGGCTCTACAAGTACAACGCCAACGCCCTCGGCGGCGGCCTGCCGGTCCTCACCGGACCGCAGATCATCACCAAGGATCAAGCCGCCGCGCTGGAGCAGTACACGAAGCGGGGTACGCGATGACCGCCGCCGCACCGGCGTCCGCGCCCGAGAGCCCGCGGACGGGCACGGACGAACGCCTGCTCGGGACCTCTCCGCTGAAGCGGCTGCTCGGCCGCCCGGAGCTGGGCTCGGTGGTGGGCGCGCTCGCCGTCTTCCTGTTCTTCTCGATCGTCGCCGACAGCTTCCTGCGGGCGTCCAGCCTCAGCACGGTGCTGTACGCGTCGTCCACGATCGGCATCATGGCCGTCCCGGTGGCGCTGCTGATGATCGGCGGCGAGTTCGATCTGTCGGCGGGCGTCATGGTCACGTCGTCCGCGCTGATGTCGTCGATGTTCAGCTACCAGATGACCGCGAACGTCTGGGTCGGCGTCGGTGTGTCGCTCCTGGTCACGCTCGCGATCGGCGCCTTCAACGGCTTTGTGCTGACCCGCACCGGACTGCCCAGCTTCATCGTCACGCTCGGCACCTTCCTGATGCTGACCGGCATGAACCTCGGCCTCACCAAGCTGATCAGCGGCACCGTGTCCACCAAGTCCATCTCCGACATGGACGGCTTCTCCTCGGCACAGGCCCTCTTCGCCTCCACGTTCACCGTCGGCGGCGTCCAGTTCAAGGTCACCATCCTGTGGTGGCTCGCCCTGGTCGCCCTCGCCTCCTGGATCCTGCTCCGCACCCGCGCCGGTAACTGGATCTTCGCGGTCGGCGGCAACAAGGACGCGGCCCGCGCAGTCGGTGTACCGGTGCGGCGCACCAAGATCGGCCTCTACATGGGTGTCGCCCTCGGCGCCTGGATCTCCGGCCAGCATCTGCTGTTCTCGTACGACGTCGTCCAGTCCGGCGAGGGCGTCGGCAACGAGCTGATCTACATCATCGCGGCCGTCATCGGCGGCTGTCTGATCACCGGCGGCTACGGGTCCGCGATCGGCTCGGCGGTGGGCGCCCTCCTCTTCGGCATGACGAGCAAGGGCATCGTCTTCGCCGAGTGGAACCCCGACTGGTTCAAGTTCTTCCTCGGAGCGATGCTGCTCCTCGCGACCCTGCTCAACATCTGGGTCCGCAAGCGCGCGGAGGCCACGGCATGACCGACGACGTGACCACGGACATGACCGAGGACATGCCCCAGGACGTCACCGGGCGCACCGCGCTCGTCGGCCTGGAGGACGTCAGCAAGCGCTACGGCAACGTCCGCGCCCTCGAAGGCGTCTCCCTGGAGGTGCACGCGGGCGAGATCACCTGCGTCCTCGGCGACAACGGCGCGGGCAAGTCCACCCTCATCAAGATCGTGGCGGGGCTGCACCGGCACGACGGCGGCTCCTTCCGCATCGAGGGCGAGGAGACCCGTCTGGCCTCCCCGCGCGAGGCCCTGGACCGCGGGATCGCCACGGTCTACCAGGACCTCGCCGTGGTCTCGCTGATGCCGGTCTGGCGCAACTTCTTCCTCGGCTCCGAGCCGCGCCGGGGCGTCGGCCCCTTCAAGCGCCTGGACGTCGACTTCATGCGCCGGACGACGCGCGAGCAACTGCTGCGCATGGGCATCGACCTGCGCGACGTCGACCAGCCCATCGGCACCCTGTCCGGCGGTGAGCGCCAGTGCGTGGCGATCGCGCGGGCGGTCTACTTCGGCGCCAAGGTGCTGGTCCTGGACGAGCCGACGGCGGCCCTGGGTGTGAAGCAGTCGGGTGTGGTCCTCAAATATGTGGCTGCCGCACGGGACGAGGGTTTGGGTGTTGTTTTCATCACCCATAACCCGCATCACGCGTATCTGGTGGGCGACCGTTTCGTGCTGCTCAAGCGCGGCACGATGGTGGGCAGCCACACCCGTGAGGGGATCACCCTGGACGAGCTGACCCGGCAGATGGCGGGCGGCGACGAGCTGGACGATCTGCGCCATGAACTGGAACGCGGCCGTCTTTAGAGGCGAGAGGCAGCGGCCTGTGCGGTCCCGCCGGGTGTGCGGCTCCGTGCGGTTCCGCCGGGTGGAGCGGTCCGTGCGGCTTCGCCGGACGAGCGGCACCACGCCCGGCACAGCCGCGGGGATCGCACGGCCCGCGGCCCTCCCGCATGGCACCGGGCGCCGGGACTCCGCGATGCAAGCCCGCCGCGAGGTAAGGCAGAATCGGGCGCGATGAGCACCTACCGCGACCTCACCCACCGCGGCTCCGCCCGGGCCACCGTCCTGCGGACCGTGGGCACACGCGAGCGCCGTTCGCATCTGACGGCCCCGCGTGTCCCGACGGTCGGCATCGACATCGGCGGCACCAAGGTGATGGCGGGCGTCGTCGACGCCGACGGCAACATCCTGGAGAAGCTCCGCACCGAGACGCCCGACAAGTCCAAGAGCCCCAGGGTCGTCGAGGACACCATCGTCGAGCTGGTCCTCGATCTCTCGGACCGGCACGATGTGCACGCCGTCGGCATCGGCGCGGCCGGCTGGGTGGACGCGGACCGCAACCGTGTCCTTTTCGCCCCGCACCTGTCCTGGCGCAACGAGCCCCTGCGCGACCGCCTCGCCGGCCGGCTCGCGGTCCCCGTCCTGGTCGACAACGACGCCAACGCCGCCGCCTGGGCCGAGTGGCGCTTCGGGGCCGGCCGCGGCGAGGACCACCTCGTCATGATCACCCTCGGCACCGGCATCGGCGGCGCCATCCTGGAGGACGGGCAGGTCAAGCGCGGCAAGTTCGGCGTCGCCGGTGAGTTCGGCCATATGCAGGTCGTGCCTGGCGGCCACCGCTGCCCGTGCGGCAACCGCGGCTGCTGGGAGCAGTACAGCTCCGGCAACGCCCTGGTCCGCGAGGCCAAGGAGCTGGCCGCGGCCGACTCCCCGGTGGCGTACGGGATCATCGAGCACGTCAAGGGCAACATCGCCGACATCACCGGCCCGATGATCACCGATCTGGCCCGCGAGGGCGACGCGATGTGCATCGAGCTGCTCCAGGACATCGGCCAGTGGCTCGGGGTGGGCATCGCCAACCTGGCGGCGGCCCTGGACCCGTCCTGTTTCGTGATCGGCGGTGGGGTCAGCGCGGCCGACGACCTGCTCATCGGTCCCGCCCGGGACGCCTTCCGGCGCCATCTGACCGGTCGCGGCTACCGGCCCGAGGCCCGTGTTGCGCGCGCCCAGCTCGGCCCCGAGGCCGGGATGGTCGGCGCCGCGGACCTCGCCCGGCTCGTCGCCCGCCGCTTCCGCCGCGCCAACCGGCGCCGCGTGGAGCGCTACGAACGCTACGAGCGGTACGCGCAGGACCGCCGCACCGCCAAGGGGCCGCTGTGACCGCCACCGTTTCGATACCGCGTCAGTCGTCACCGCCGGACGAGCCCTCGCGGCCCCCGGAGGACGGGTGGCACAAGTTCCGGCGCCGGGCGCTCACCCTGCTGATCATCGGCCTGCTCATCGGCGTCCCCGCCGGCTACCTGGTGATCTCCGCCAACCAGAGCCGCAACAGCGGCAAGGACAAGGAGGCCAAGTACTCGGCGACCGGACTGACCGAGGGCTGGCCCACGCGGGTCCAGCGCCGTCTGTACGACGTCTGGATCCCGTGGGACGCCACGGACGTGACGTCCTACGAGACGAACAACTGGAAGACCAGCCGCCTCTACGTGCAGTTCAGCACGAGCGACGACGGCCTGAACCGCTTCCTGAGCACCTTGAAGGCCACGCCCTCCTCGCTGAAGAAGGACGACCTCGCCATCGGCGAGCGCGACCGGCACGTCGTCGACTGGGCCTTCACGGGACCGGGCCCCTGGTCCGGGCTGACCCATGCGCAGAAGAACCCCGCACCCACCCTCGACGTCGTCGTGAACAGGACCGACCCCCAGCACCCGACGGTGTACGTGGTCTCGCGCACGATCCCCTGACGGCCGCGGCCGGCCCCGGATCGTCCGGGCCCGGCCGCTCGCCGGAGCCGATTGTCAGACCCCGCCCGTAGAGTCGAAGACGTTCGATGCGACGACGGCGGGAGGTGACCGGACAGATGGCCGACCAGATGGCCGAGGCGGCCGTGCCCGTGCGGCTGGCCGCCGTCTTTCTGCCCGAGCCGCTGCCCCGCCGCGGCCGGGTCGCCTTCTGGGACCCGGAGGACGGACGACCGCCGTCGGAAGCCACCGAGGAACTGACGGTCGTGCGCCCGCACGGATCAGGAGTGCGCAGAAGCACCGTGCCCGCCGTGACGCTGCCGGTCGCCGAGGCCTTGCCGCTGCTCACCCGGGCCCGGCGCGATCCCGCCGCACACCCCGCCACCGCCTGCTGGGGCGCGGCCGCCCTGCACGCCCTCCGGCTCGTCGCGCGCGGGCGCCTGCTGCCCGGACTCACCCCCGAGGGGGACGACGCCTGGCGCGCCGGTCCCCTGGAGCCGGACGACATCACCCACCTCAGGGCCATCGCCGCCGCCCTGCCGTACGAGGGGCACGCCGTCCCGCTCCCGGGCAAGGGCCCCCTGCTGCTGCCCGAGCCCGAGGCCCTCGTGCGGTCCTTTCTCGACGCGGTCGCGGACACCCTGCCGCGCACCCCGGCCGCCGCCCACACCGCGGGCCGGCCCTTCGCGGCGGCCGGTCCACAGCGGCTGCCGGAGGCCCACGCCTGGGCCGCCGAGGTGGCGGCCGGCATGGACGCGGGGGTGCGGATCTCGCTGCGCCTGGACCTGTCGGCGTACGACCTGTTGGACGACGCCGAGGGCGCCCGCCGCTCCGGAGCCGCGGTCGTGCAGGTGCACAGCCTCGCCGATCCGACCCTCGTCGTGGACGCGGCGGAGCTGTGGGCGGGCGAGGCGGCCACCGCGTTCGGCCCCCGCGCGCGGGTGGACGCGGCGCTCGCCGTCCGCCGGGCGGCCCGTGTGTGGCCCCCGTTGGAGCGGCTGGCCGAGCAGGAGACGCCGGACGTCCTCGCGCTGTCCGAGGAGGAACTGGGCGAGCTGCTGGGTGTCGCGGCCACCCGGCTGGGCGCGGCCGGGGTCGCGGTGCACTGGCCCCGGGACCTGGCGCAGGACCTCACCGCCACCGCGGTCGTCCGGTCCGCGCCCGGCTCGGCGACCGACGGCACGGGGTTCTTCGAGAGCGAGGACCTGCTGCGATTCCGCTGGCAGCTGGCGCTCGGCGGCGATCCGCTCTCCGAGGCCGAGATGGACGCGCTCGCGGAGGCCCACCGCCCGGTCGTCCGGCTGCGCGACCGGTGGGTGCTGGTCGACCCGGCCCTCGTCCGCAAGGCCCGCAAGCGCGAGCTGGGTCTGCTCGACCCGGTGGACGCGCTGTCCGTCGCGCTCACCGGCAGCACGGAGGTCGACGGCGAGACGGTGGAGGCGGTGCCGGTCGGCGCGCTGGCCGCGCTCCGGGACCGGCTGACGGCGGGCGTCGGCCCGGTGGAACCGCCGCCGGGCCTCGCCGCCCGGCTGCGGGACTACCAGCTGCGGGGCCTCGGCTGGCTCGACCTCATGACCTCCCTAGGCCTCGGCGGCTGCCTCGCCGACGACATGGGGCTCGGCAAGACGGTCACCGTCATCGCCCTGCATCTGCGCCGGGCGCGTCGCGAACCGACGCTGGTGGTCTGCCCGGCCTCGCTGCTGGGCAACTGGCAGCGGGAGATCACCCGGTTCGCCCCCGGCGTCCCGGTCCGCCGCTTCCACGGCCCCGAGCGCACCCTGGACGGCCTGGAGGGAGGGTTCGTGCTCACCACGTACGGGACGATGCGCACGGCCGCCCCCCGGCTCGCCGAACAGCCCTGGGGCCTGGTCGTCGCGGACGAGGCGCAGCACGTCAAGAACCCCTACTCGGCGACGGCGAAGGCCCTGCGCACGATTTCGTCGCCCGCCCGTGTGGCCCTCACCGGCACTCCCGTGGAGAACAACCTCTCCGAGCTGTGGGCCCTGCTCGACTGGACGACCCCCGGACTGCTCGGGCCGCTGAAGTCCTTCCGCGCCCGGCACGCACGCGCCGTGGAGAACGGCGAGGACGCGCAGGCCGCGGAGCGCCTGGCCCGCCTGGTCCGTCCCTTCCTCCTGCGCCGCAAGAAGTCCGACCCGGGGATCGTCCCGGAGCTCCCGCCGAAGACGGAGACCGACCACCCGGTGCCGCTCAGCCATGAACAGGCCGCGCTCTACGAGGCGGTGGTCCGGGAATCCATGCTGGCGATCGAGACGGCGGAGGGCATCGCCCGCCGGGGCCTGGTCCTCAAGCTCCTCGGCTCGCTCAAGCAGATCTGCGACCACCCCGCGCTCTATCTGAAGGAGGACACCGGGACGGCGGCCGGCCTCATCGCGCGCTCCGGAAAACTCGCCCTGCTCGACGAACTGGTGGACACGCTGCTGACGGAGGACGGCTCGGCACTGGTCTTCACGCAGTACGTCCGCATGGCCCGTCTGATCACCACGCACCTGGCCTCCCGGGCGGTGCCTGTCGAACTGCTGCACGGCGGCACCGCCGTGCCCGACCGCGAGCGGATGGTGGACCGCTTCCAGAGCGGGGCGACCCCGGTTCTGGTCCTCTCCCTGAAGGCGGCGGGCACCGGCCTGAACCTCACCCGCGCGGGCCATGTCATCCACTTCGACCGCTGGTGGAACCCGGCGGTGGAGGAACAGGCCACGGACCGGGCCTACCGCATCGGCCAGACCCAGCCGGTCCAGGTCCACCGACTGATCACCGAGGGCACGGTCGAGGACCGTATCGCCGAGATGCTGGAGTCCAAGCGCGCGCTGGCCGACGCGATCCTGGGCGCCGGCGAGTCGTCCCTGACCGAACTGACCGACCGTGAGCTGAAGGACCTGGTGTCGCTGAGGAGGGCGGAGTGAACGGGGCGGAGAAGGAGACGCGTCCCGAGGAGACGCCGGGCGCGGACGGGCGCCCGTCCGACGCGGCGCGACGCGCACTGCGCGCCGCACGGGAACGGGAGCGGGCAGCGGAGCAGCGCCGGGACGGCGAGCCGCCCGCCGAGGACGCGGAGGTCACCGTGCCCGAGGAGAGGGCGGCGAAGCCCTCCCGACCGGGCGACGCGGCACGCGCGGCCCTACGACGGGCGAACGCGGACCGCCGCAGCGGTACGGAGCCCGGGACGGGCGCGGTGACGCCGGACGGGCCCGGGAACGAAACTCCGGCTGGGACTGGGACTGGGACTGGGACTGGGACTGGGACTTGGACCGGGCCTGGCGGAGGGACCGGAGAAGGCACCGGGGGAGACGCGGCGACAGGCGCGCCCTCGGAACCCGCCCGCGCCACTCGCCCCGGCGACGCCGCCCGCGAGGCCCTGCGCGCCGCCCGGGCGGAAGCCGCCCGGGCCGAGGCAGAAGCGGAACGGGTGCGGAACACGAGGGCGGCAGAGGACCGCGAACCGCGGCGTCCGCCCGGCCCCTCCAGCACACCCGGCAGCCAGACTGCGCCCGGCACCCGGAGATCACCCGCCGAACCGGGGCCGCCCGGCGGCGGCACAGAGCCGTCCCGTGTCGTCCGGTTGTCCGGGGCCCGGCGGCGCCGGGACGCCCGTACGCGGGCGGCCGGTGTCCGGAGCAGAGAGGTCCGGGATCTGATCGCCGGGGCCTTCGGGCTCCCGCCGTCGGTGGCACCGCGAGGCGGGACCGCCGCCACTCCGCCGTCCACCGGCGGCAAGAGGGAGGAGGCGTCCACCCGCTCCCTCCCCGAGGTGGTGGACCTGTTCTCGAAACGCCGGCAGGTGAAGCCGGATCCGCCCGAGGAGCCCCGGGACACGCTGCCCGCCGCGCCCCCGGCTGCGCGCTACCCGCGTTCCATGGCCGCCCCGGGCCGCGACAGCGACCTGCGGCGCACCTTCGCCTCCCTGCCGACGCGCACGTCGAAGCCGAAGTCCGGGGAGGACGCCTCCGACCGGTTCGCCGGGACGTGGTGGGGCAACGCCTGGGTCGCGGCGCTGGAGGAGGGCGCCCTCGACGCGGCCCGGCTGACCCGGGGACGGGCGTACGCGGACCGGGGGCACGTGGACGCCATCACCGTCACCCCGGGGCTCGTCCTCGCCTATGTCCAGGGGAGTCGTCCGCGTCCGTACCGGGTGCAGGTGCGGCTGCGGGCGTTCTCCGACGAGGAGTGGGACCGCTTCCTGGACGCCGCCGCCGAGCGGCCGGGCCATATCGCGGCGCTGCTGGACAAACAGGTGCCGCACTCCCTCGCCGAGTGCGGCATCCGGCTGCTCCCCGGGCCCGGCGACCTCGAACCGCACTGCAACTGCCCCGACGACGGCCGCCCCTGCAAGCACGCCGCCGCGGTCTGCTATCAGACCGCCCGGCTGCTGGACCAGGACCCCTTCGTACTGCTCCTGCTTCGCGGCCGGGGCGAGCGTGAACTGATCGACGCGCTGTCCCGGCGCAACGCGGCCCGCGCGGCCCGCGCGGCTCGGGAACAGCAGCCCGCGCCCGTGCCCGGAGTGCGGGCCAGTGAGGCCGTCGCCCGGCGCGCACTGCCGCCGCTTCCCGCCCCGCTGCGCCCGCCCGCCCACCCCGAGCAGCCACCGGCGTACCCGGCGGCGCCCGGCGGCCCGGACCCGCTCGCCCTGGACCAGCTGGCCACCGATGCGGCGGCCCGGGCGCACGCCCTGCTCACCACCGGGCAGGATCCGGTCGCGGACCTGACGCTGTGGCAGGACGCGGTACGGCTGGCCGCGGCCCGTCCGGGTTCGGGCCTCACGGCGGCGACCCGGCCGCTGTACTCCTCGCTGGCCGCCGCGACCGGGCGGACCACGGCCGACCTGGGGCGCGCGGTGGCCGCGTGGCGGCAGGGCGGACCGGAGGCCCTCGCCGTCCTGGAGGAACCGTGGGACCCGCCGGCCGGCCGCTTCGACCGCGCCCGTCCCCAGCTCCTGGCCGCGGACCTGCCCGCGTTCCGGCCTTGGCGCAACCGCCTCACCCACCCGGACGGGCACGCCCAGCTCCGGCTCGGCCGCGACGGACTGTGGTACGCCTACGAGTCGGAACCGGGCCAGGAGGACTGGTGGCCCCGAGGCACCCCCGACCCGGACCCGGTCGGCGCACTGACGGGACTGGGGGCTCCGACCGAGCGCTGAGCGACACCGGGCGGTGACGGCACCAAGGGGCGAGCGGCGCCGAGCGGTGAGCGGTCCGTCAGGCCGACGGCCCGGTCAACGGCCGTCAGATCAACGGCTCTCAGGTCCGCGCCGAGTGCGGTCGTCGAAGACCTGACGGTCCGATAGCGTGGCGGCGCGGCGCGCGGTGTCCGTCCTCGTGCCGCCGTACCTCCAGGCCGTCTGCCGCGCAGACCGGCCACCGTGCCTTCGGGAGACCCCTTGTCCCGCACCACCGTTGTCGTACTCGCCGCCGTCGCCCTCGCTCTGACGGCCTGCTCGGCCCCGGGCCACGGCACGCCCGCGCGCCCGACCGCCAAGGCCACCCACGCGAGCGCCGGTCAGATCGCCGCCTGCACCGACAGGATGGTCACCGGGCGGCACGGCGGGATAGGAGCACCGGAGTGTGCTCGCCTGCCGCAGGCCGACTATCTGAAGGCTTTGCAGGTCGCGAACCAGCGAGGGCAGGAAGCCCTGCAACGGAGCAACAGCAGCACGTCGCATCCCACACACCCGTGACGGACGGGCACCGGCGGTTTCATCGAGCGGGCTCCTCGTGATCCTGCTCAGGATGTTCCTCGGGTGCCGGCCCGATGAGGACCTGTATGTCGCGGAGGGCCTCGCGATAACCGTCCCCGAAGCCGGTGTCGGCGGTGACGGGTTCGCTGGCGATCCAGGCCCGGATCCTGGCGACGGCCCCCGCGGTCTTGAGGCGTTCGGCGGGGGAGAGGGTGTTGAGTGTGGCTTCCGGATCCTCGTGTCCCTCAGCGTGCCGTACCGGGATCGCGCCGAGAAAGGCGGGCAGGCGCTCGTCGAACGCGGCGTGGGCGACATCGTCGCGGGTGAGGAGTTCGCGCCGCACATAGGAGGCGATGCGCCGCCACTCCTCGCGCTCCTCGGCACTGAGAGAGCCGTTGCCGGCGGCGCGTTCGGCCCGGTCGACGGCTCTGCGGATCTTGGCGCGGGCCCAGGCCAGGGCGTCCGGGTCGTGATCGTAGCGGTCGAGGCTGTTCATGCGAACTCCTATGGGTCGTCGATGAGTTCCGTGGTGCCCGCGACGGCCGGCCCGGTAACACCGCACGCTCGTATGGCGGTTCATGGTCGACTCGGTCCTTGCGAGTCACACGATCGAGTGAAATTTCCACCACGGGTGGCACGCGCACAGGCCACCGCCAGGCTTCCAGGTGTCCGCTTCAGGAACTGCCGCCCGAGAAGGCGAGCAGTCCCGTGATCGAGCACCACGTCCGTGGCCGCGTACGACGCACACCTGCCGAAGGGCCTGTTCTGATGCTCCACACCCGCACCACTCCCGCCGAACGCCGCCGCGCCCTGCGTGAGCGCCTGGCCACCGGCCGACTGCTGCCCATGCCCGGCGCCCTCAACCCGCTCTCCGCCCGCCTCATCCAGGACACCGGCTTCGAGGCCGCCTACCTCTCCGGCGCGGCCCTCGCCGCCGACCTCGGCCTGCCCGACATCGGCCTGACCACCTCCACCGAGATCGCCGCCCGCGCCCAGCAGACGACCCGGGTCACCGACCTGCCCGTCCTGATCGATGCGGACACCGGCTTCGGCGAGCCGATGAACGCCGCGCGCACCGTGCAGTTGATGGAGGACGCGGGCCTGGCCGGGCTTCATCTGGAGGACCAGGTCAATCCCAAGCGCTGCGGCCACCTCGACGGCAAGTCCGTCGTGCCGCGCGAGGAGATGACCCGCCGGATCCGGGCCGCGGTCGACGCCCGCCGCGACCCCGACTTCCTCCTGATGGCCCGTACCGACGCCCGCGCGGTGGAGGGCCTGGCGGCGGCGATCGACCGGGCGAAGGCGTACGTCGACGCGGGCGCCGACGCGATCTTCCCCGAAGCCCTCCCGGACGAGGCCGAGTTCGAGGCGTTCCGCCAGGCGGTCCCCGTCCCCCTCCTGGCCAACATGACGGAGTTCGGCAAGGGCCCCCTGCTGAACACCCGCACCCTGGAGAACCTGGGCTACGACATCGCCCTCTACCCGGTCACCCTGCTGCGCCTGGCCATGGGCGCCGTCGAGGAGGGTCTGCGCACCCTGGCGGTCGAGGGCACCCAGCAGCCCCTGCTGCCCCGTATGCAGACCCGCTCCCGCCTCTACGAACTCCTCGGCTACGCCGACTACTCGGCCTTCGACTCGGCCGTCTACGACTTCACCCTCCCACCCGGCACCTGACGCACCGCAGACATCCGCGCCCGTCCACCACCGCGCCTGGTGCAGGGCGCCCGACCGGCCCCACCGGCGGCGGTGATGACGCGCCGTGACCCGGGATGCGACGATGCCCGACGAACAAGGCGACGGCGGAACGAGGAAGCCGGTGAAAGTCCGGCGCGGTCCCGCCACTGTGATCGGCGAGCGGATCCCGAACAGACCACTGCCCGGCAACGGGCGGGAAGAACGGGACCAGCAGCGACCCGAGAGCCAGGAGACTCACGTCGTCGCCTCCTCGACCCAGACCGGGGCGGATCTCCCCGGAGGAGGAGCGTGACGTGCCATGCCCGAGACACGAACCGATGAACCGGTGGGAACCGGCTCCGCCGGCCTGGCACCGTGCCGGATCGTGGTGTGCAGGGACTGCTGCTGCGGAAGCCCGAAGGTGACCGGGGTCGACCACACGGAACAGACCGCCCGCCTCGCCGAGCACGCGCCCCTACGGGTCTCCACCTGCCTGGACGTGTGCGACCAGGCCAATGTGATCGTCGTCCAGCCCTCCGCCGCGGGACGCGCCGCCGGCGCCCGTCCCGTCTGGCTCGGCCTCGTCAACGACCCGGCCGCCACCGAGGACATCGCCGCATGGGTACGGGCCGGCGGCCCCGGCATCGCTCCCCGCCCCGACATCCTCGACCTCTACGCCTTCACCCCCCGCCGAAGCCCCCGGCCACGCGACGCAACCCGAACCACCTGAAGACCGTTACCGAGAAGAAGGCCACGCCCCGGAGACCCGTCGTCGACAGGAGGATCAGGCGCTCCCAGTTCAGACCGGATCTGATGCCTGCGGGTTCGCCTGGCACCCCCGCCTCGAGGCCGACCCCCCGCGCCCGCCTGGCTGCGCGCGTGCGTGCGGGAGCTGATGGAGCCGTGCCCGGCCGGCACCGACGTCACTCCGTGCGCGTCCGGCCGTTCTTGAGCACCCCGTAATAGTCGCTGTAGGGGAGTTCCAGCTTGAACACCAGGCCGTACCGTTTCCGGATGGCGGCGACCGTGGCGGTCTTCGGGTCACGGACCACGCGGGACACCGGCGGATCGTCGACGAGACCGGCGTAGGGCTCCTCGACCAGCCGGCGCGGGGCGCCGCCGCGTGTCGTGTCCCAGGTCAGCGTCTGTCCGGAGACGGCCAGCCGGGTCGGTTCCGTGGCCTGCGAGCCCTGGGGGTTCGGGCCGTGCCCCCGGTAGTAGGCGACGAGCCGCCTTCCGTGGTCGTCGTGCGTGAACGGGATGGGACTTCCGGATCCGGCCGGCCCGGAACGGGTGTGGTCGCCCGCGGTCAGGATCCCGTCGAGGGTGTCGCCCACGTGCCTGGGGGCGGCGCCGTAGTAGGCGGTGGTGTTCATCGAGCAGACGACCTTGTAGTCGTCGATCTTCTGCTGGAAGAACCAGCCCGGTCCCGATCCCGGCACGCACACGTCGTGCACCACGACCAGGCCGAGCGACAGGGGCGTGCGGTCGGCGTACGCCCGCGCCACGCCCCGAAGCCTTTGCTCCGCACGCTCCCGGGCCCGCACCGCCTGGCTGCTCTCCCCGAGCTTGCGCAGCTGCTTGTCGCTGACAGCACGGTCCGGGGTCGTGGAACAGGCCGAGACGGCGAACAGGACGATCACCGCCAACGAGCCCCACACGCTCTTCGAGCCGGCGGCACGCCGCGCGAAGGCCCTCATGCTTGTCCGCCTCTCATCGGCAGCTGACTCTCCATCGTCGTACGCCCGGCCCGACCGTCACTGTCCACCAGGACGGCCGAGTCGGGCATGAGTACCCGTACTCAGACGGCGGGCGGCCGTCTCAGTTGACGCCCGGTGCAGCCTGCGGGCCGGAGGTGCCCCGACAAGGAGTCGCCGGTCAGGCAGTGCACGGCAGGCGGAGCGGTCCACCGCTCGCTGCTCCAGTCCTGCGTGTGGAGCGTCTCGGGCTCGGCGGCGGCCGGGCCGAAGATCACTCCCGCGCGGCCGAAGGGTGCGGCCTCCGCCATGATTCCGTCGCGGATCCGGACGAGGGCGCCAGCCGGGACGGTGATGGTGGACGCCCAGCCGCTGTGGTAGGGCACGCCGGGATGCGGCGCCGCGGGCAGTGGACGACATCGTCGGACGGCATGCGGTACAGGCGCCGCCGTGGCCGCCGAACGAGCCTGCGCCTGCCCGCTCGCCGATCTCCCAGCCCCGCACGCCCGGGCCCCTCTCGTCGACCATACCGGCCGCCACGTGGGCCGTCGTGATGGGAATCCCTTGGCCGGGGAGCGGTCGGCGGCCATGCCGGCGTCGGCCCCGCAGATCCCCGGCGCCACGACATTCCAGGCACGCCTCGTCCGGTCCGGGCCGGCGGCCACGGGCGCCACGAGCATGGGCCCGCCCTGCTCGGCCACCTGCGCGGCACGGTCAACTCGGCGACTCTCCTGGAACGCGCACATCACCCTGACGAGAATGGTTGAGCTGCGACAGGGAATTCACCGGCATTTCAAAGCGGGCGACGGGAATACGTCGGCTGTCTCGCGGTTCATAGCGGCACAGGGCCCCAACCGGAGAGCGGTCCACCGGCGGGCAGTAGAGGAGACTTGCACATATCCACATAGCCTTGAGTTATGGCTGAGCCTGGATCCATCGATCGGTGACCGGCTGACGGTGCCCCCATGGAGAGGACGTGCCTTGTGACCTGTGAGGATGGGAGTTCTCTAGGCTTCCAACCCGCAGCAAGACAAGGCACGTCCTAGGTGAAATCCTCCCACAGCCCCGCGGCGACCTTCGCCGCGTTCGACGACGCGAACCTGCTGGCGCACGGCGGCCTGGCCCCGGCGGTGCGCCTGGCCCCGGCGGTGCGGCCTGCCCGGCCTGGTCCGCGAGAAGGTCCGCCTGGCCGGGGCCGCGAACGGGGCCGGGGCCGCCGCGGACGCGAAGGTGATGTCGCTGGTCGCGGCGATGCTCGCCGGGGCCGACAGCATCGCGAGGCTTCCGAGTGGGTGGTGTCTCGCCTGGTGTCGGCTTCTCCGCAGCGGTGTGGGCGTCCACCCGCTGCTGGCGGGTGGCCTGTTCCGCGGCAGTGACGTGGTCGATCGGGGCCTGGGCGAGTGGTTCCCGGGAGCGGTGCAGGAACGCCTGTCTGAGCAGCCGACCCGCCGCACGAAGGCGCTCCCCGGTGCGAAATACTCTCCCGATGAGTTCACGCACTTCCCCGATCAGCCAGCCGATCACGATACGGAGGGCAGTCGCGCATGATGCCAAACGGCTCACGCGGCTCGTGCGTGGCTCAGGCGCCTACGAGGGTAAGTACGCATCCGCAGTGGCGGGCTACCGGGTCGGTCCTGATTACATCGAAGCCCACCGCGCCTTCGTAGCCGTCGGCGCCGACGAGCATGGAGGCCGGGTCCTCGGGTTCTACTCGCTCGTCCTCGCTCCGCCGGAGCTCGACCTGCTGTTCGTCGCCGACGAAGCGCAAGGACGTGGCATTGGACGGCTGCTCGTCGCGCACATGCAGTCCGAGGCTCGTGCCGCCGGGCTCGACCGTGTCAAGGTCGTGTCGCATGTTCCCGCCGAGGACTTCTACCACCGCGTCGGTGCAGTGCGGACCGGGACTGCGCTCGCGAACCCGCCCGCCGTGCCGTGGGACCGTCCCGAATTCGAGTTTCGCATTCCTTCGGAATAACGCGGTGCGCCGGTTCGCAGGGCTACCGGCTTCGCCAGCATGGCGCGCTGCGTGTGTGCCGTCGTCTCTGCCCTGGCGGGGGATCGTCTGCGCCGGCGGCCTCTCCCCCGCAGCAGGAGCGAGGCGAGGGTGCTGCTGGGCGCCTTTCGAAGGCGTCTTACGGACAGCCGCGTACGTCGTCGCCCCCTGGCGTCAGGGTTGCACTTTGTGAGACCGCTCTTCCTGAAACGTGGCACTCCGAATGGATCAATATCTGTGCTTGCGAAGTGAGGCTTTGGCGGACCGCGTAGTGAGAGTTTGTGTCGCACTGAGTGGAGCGGAATTGTGTAATGTGTACGGGTCGTTGCAGTGTGCTACTGTCGATCTCGGTTGCAGTCGTGGTTCCCGAAACTTCGAGTGCCCCACCCGGTTCTGTCGGTTGGGGGCGCTTCTGTATTTCCGGTCATTTCCGGGCGGGGTAATCATTGCGGCGACACGGCGTCCGCGCAGTGCGGATCCCGATGTACTGCCCCGAAGGAGATATGGCATGGCTACTGGTACCGTGAAGTGGTTCAACGCGGAAAAGGGCTTCGGCTTCATCGAGCAGGACGGTGGCGGCGCCGACGTGTTCGCCCACTACTCGAACATTGCCGCGCAGGGCTTTCGTGAGCTGCTGGAAGGCCAGAAGGTAACCTTCGACATCGCGCAGGGCCAGAAGGGCCCGACGGCCGAGAACATCGTTCCGGCCTGACGCTGACGCACATTTTGTAGCTGGGGCCCGCATCCTTCGGGGTGCGGGCCCCAGCTACACACATCCCCCGCAGCAGTTTCAACTGCGGGGTGACCCGGAGGAATCCGCAGTCTCACCACGCGCGGCTCCTCCTTCAGTGATGCAGGAGCGTCCTGAAGAGCTGCGCCGCAGCCGACGCCCGGATCTTGCGTCCCCATCACGTCACCCATTTCAGCACCTGTACCCCCGGGTATTTCCGCCGGCCCAAATCTGTTTTTTGCCACCGGTCCATACTTGTAATTCTCCATGCCGCTCATTGCTGCGGGAATTCCTTGATATGCGCCACATCGAGGAAGGTTCCGCATGAACCGCACACGCACGAACGATCGCTTCGACCGCTCCCGTCACGGCAGAGCCGCCGCCGGAAAGGGCGGCAGTCGCACGGGCTCGCAGGCGCCGCACCGTTCCGGCGGCCCTGCCCGTTCCGGCGGTTACGGCCGCCGGCCAGCCACAGTGCAAGGTGAGTTCGCGCTCCCCAGGACGATCACGCCCTCGCTGCCTCCTGTTGAGGGCTTCGCCGAACTCGACATGCCCGAGCACCTGCTGACCGAACTCGGCAAGCAGGGTGTGACCGCACCGTTCCCGATCCAGGGAGCGACGCTGCCGAACTCCCTGGCGGGCCGTGACGTACTGGGCCGCGGGCGCACCGGTTCCGGCAAGACCCTCGCCTTCGGCCTCGCCCTGCTCGCCCGTACCGCTGGACAGCGTGCTGAACCCCGCCAGCCGCTGGGGCTGATCCTCGTACCGACGCGTGAGCTGGCGCAGCAGGTGACCGACGCGCTCACACCGTACGCCTGTTCCGTCAGGCTGCGGCTGGCCACGGTGGTGGGCGGGATGTCGATCGGCCGACAGGCCGGCGCGCTGGGCGGCGGGGCCGAGGTCGTTGTCGCGACCCCCGGGCGGCTCAAGGACCTCATCGACCGTGGCGACTGCAGGCTGAACCACGTGGGCATCACGGTGCTGGACGAGGCCGACCAGATGGCCGACATGGGTTTCATGCCGCAGGTCACCGCGCTGCTCGACCAGGTGCGTCCGGAGGGGCAGCGGATGCTGTTCTCCGCCACCTTGGACCGTAACGTCGACCTGCTGGTTCGCCGCTATCTGACTGACCCCGTCGTGCATTCGGTCGACCCGTCGGCCGGTACGGTCGCGACGATGGAGCACCACGTCCTGCACGTCCATGGCGCCGACAAGCACGCCGCCACGACCGAGATCGCAGCCCGCGACGGCCGCGTGATCATGTTCCTGGACACCAAACACGCCGTCGACCGGCTGACCCAGGACCTGCTCAACAGCGGGGTACGCGCCGCCGCGTTGCACGGCGGCAAGTCGCAGCCGCAACGCACCCGCACGCTGGCGCAGTTCAAGACGGGGCACGTCACCGTGCTGGTGGCAACCAATGTCGCAGCGCGCGGCATCCACGTCGACAACCTCGACCTGGTCGTCAACGTCGATCCGCCGACCGACCACAAGGACTACCTCCACCGCAGCGGCCGTACCGCCCGCGCCGGCGAGTCCGGCAGAGTCGTCACCCTCGTCACACCGAACCAGCGCCGCGGCATGGTCCGCCTCATGGCGGACGCCGGAATCCGGCCGCAGACCACCCAGATCCGCTCGGGAGACGAGGCCCTGAGCCGGATCACCGGCGCCCAGGCCCCGTCCGGCATCCCGGTCGTCATCACCGCACCGGTGGTCGAACGCCCCAAGCGCAGCGCCTCCTCCCGAGGCCGACGCCGCCCTTCCTCGGCGACCCGGCGCGCCCCCGTACGCCGGCCCGTCCTCGACGCGGTGGCCTAGAACCTTCGTGATCGGAAAGTTGACCCATCTCTAGGAGGCACCCTTTGACGCTGATTCAGATGCAGCCCCGCTCGGCGGACGCCAACCCCGTGTACAGGACGGCGGTGGAGGTCATGGACGCGGCCGGACCGCAGGTCTGTGACGACATGAGCGTCGAGGTGGCGCTGGCCGTCATGGCCGCCGCACGCACGGGCCGTCTGGTCGTCGGCGACCAGGACGACCAGCGCATCGGCCTGGTGACCCGAACCGACCTCACCGCCGTCCGCGACAGCGGCGCTCACACGGACCGGGTCCGCCTGCGTGACATCCTCGGCGACACGGATCGTCAACCTCACCCGTGACCGCGACGGCGAAGCCGAGCACGCGATGCGCTCCCGTCGGCTCGGCGCTCTGCGAGTCGTAGACGAGCAAGGCAGCGCCCCGGGCATCCTCGCCACCCGCTGAAACGCGTCGCCCCGGGGCGGACCGTTCTTCCCTCTCCCTGTGAGGCCACATGCGCTGCGTCATCGCCCGCTTCCCCTTCGAGCTCACCAAGGGCGGAGTGCTGGAATCGATGAAGGGCATCAAGCCCGAACCGGTCACCGGAGAATCGGTGATCATCGGCCGCCGCCACTACCCCGTCAAGCAAGTCGGCCAAGTCATCACCCGCCAGGACCGCCGTGACTTCAGCGCCGCCGAAGTCCTCCGGGCTATGACTCAGCTCGGCTTCACCTGCCGAGCCCTCCCCAAGGCCGCGCCTGCGGGCATCGCCGGCTCGCTGCAGCACGCCTCCGCGATGCTCGGCACCCCCGTGACGGTCTGACCGGGTAAACAGGCACGAGCCGGCATCTGACCAGCAGTGTGGGCCCGACCGGTACGCCGGTCGGGCCCACACTGCGCGCAGCGGGTTCCCGTCGCTGTCGCTCAGTGGTCGGAATAGCTGAAGTCGCCCCCGGTCCAGGCGCTGACGTCCTCGATCGCAACCCGGTACATCCCACCCGTCTCCGGGCTCCCCAGGGTGCCCGCCAGGAGTCGGGCGACATGGAAGTGCAGACGCCTGGGCGGCCCGTCCTTCTTCGCGGGGAGTCGAAGACGGCGGCGAACTCGCCCAAGCGGGCGGAATCCGTCAGCACATCAGACACCCTCTGCCTCCGGGTGGCTGCGAGAACCAGTCGACCGGTGATGACAGCGCCACTGGTGACCACGGTCAGGGACTCTGACTGCTCTGGTCGGACTGCTCGATCATCCCGGGATCGTCGAGGGCGGTGCAGCCCCTCGTGCCGCGCCCGTCAACGGCCGACCTGCGAGGCGTCGCGGCTGGAAGCGTCCGTCCCGGGCGGTGGTGTTCTTCGCGAGACGCAGTGTTGGCCGGTGCCTGCCGACGACAGTCGCGGCGCAGTCGGCGACGTCACGCTCAGCCCGACTGCTGCGCGGCGGTGGGTGACTGTGAGCGCCGGACTGAGCCTCGGAGCTGCTTGAACCGCCCATGGACCGGTCGAGGTGGATTACCTCATCTTCGAGCGCGCGAAAATCTATGCCAGCCGGAGTAGACATTGGGTGGCGGTGTGGTTATGGTTTCTCTCGTAGCCGAGATCGAGAGAGGCCCGGCAGAGATGAACTGCCGGGCAGCAGTAACGCAGTTGCAGTTCGCAGGACGGTGCGGTGGTGGAGTTCCGAAGCCAAGGCGGTTGCAGGACGGTGACGGGACTGACGACCGGACCGGGTGGCCCGCAGTGATCAGGGGCCACCATGAGCAGTACCGCAGTGGCAGTACCCGCAGTACCCAGCAGTGAAGTCAGTGAGCGGTACCTCGGTGAAGGCGTCGGCTGCGGGCGCGCGCACCGGGAGGTTCGGCAGTGGGGTTCCAAGCCGGAGCAGACGCAGGACGGGCGACGGGGCTGGCTGCCGAAGAGTGGCGCTGTTCGAGGCCACCAGCAGTTTGCGGTATCAGCAGTTCGCAGTTTCCGTCAGTGAGTAGTTGATCAAGAGGGAAGAACGGAGGAGCCGAGCGCCATCAGGATCGCCCGGGCGGAAGTCTTGGACCCGGGTACCGCAGGACATCGATAGTGAGGTGGTCTCCGGTCAAGCAACCGCGATCCCCGCGCCCCCGACAGCGTCTCGGTCGGGTCTGCGGAAACAGAGGGCCGGTGCAGTATCAGGGCCGGCAGATGGTGTAGTAGTTCCTTCGGGGCCCTGGTGCCACTACGGCGCCAGGGCCCCTCAACGCGTTCCACAGAGAGGTGCAATGACAGCAGACGACACGTTCGGCCGTCTCGACGACGACGATTACCCTGCGTACACCATGGGCCGGGCCGCCGAGTTGCTTGGCACTACCCCTGCCTTCCTCCGTGCCCTCGGCGAAGCCCGCCTGATCACCCCCCTGCGCTCCGAAGGCGGCCACCGCCGCTACTCCCGCTACCAACTGCGTATCGCCGCCCGCGCCCGGGAACTCGTCGATCGGGGCACCCCCATCGAGGCTGCCTGCCGGATCGTCATCCTCGAAGACCAGCTCGAGGAAGCCCAGCGCATCAACGCCGAATATCGCCGCGCCGCCGAATCGGTGAACCCGACGGCAGCAGAATGAGATGAGCGTGCTCGTCAGCGCCGGCGGGCATCGCACGCACGGTCTCGGTGTGCGGCGTGATCCTTTCCTGTGGTGACGCGGTGTGTGGGCGTGTAACGTCTGTGTCAGCTGTCGTGGTTCGGAATTCCCTCTTGCCCACGCCTCTGGTGTGGGCGTTTTGCTGTGCTGTGCCGCAGGGACCAGGGCGATCACCTCCGTCTGCCACATGGAGTGGGAGGCGTTCATCGACTGGAAGGCATAAGACATGGCAACGGGAACTGTGAAGTGGTTCAACGCGGAGAAGGGCTTCGGCTTCATCGCCCAGGACGGCGGCGGCCCGGATGTCTTCGCGCACTACTCCGCGATCAACTCCACCGGCTTTCGTGAGCTCCGGGAGGGCCAGGCCGTGACGTTCGACGTCACCCAGGGCCAGAAGGGCCCGCAGGCCGAGAACATCAACCCGGCCTGACCTCGCAGACCTGCCCGAGGGATCGCGCACGCCGCGTCCGGTGGCCGCCGCCCGTGCGGGCCCTGCCGCCCACGTGGACGAAGGCGCCTGATCTCGTGCTGGGCCGGCACAAGATCAGGGGCCGCGCAGCAATGGCTGCGCGGCCCCTGATCTGTGGAAGCCCGGGCCGGTGCGTCTTCGGCCCGAAACTTTCTGACCTCAGTCGCTGCAAGCGTCGCCGGGCACGTGAGCCGCATGTCCTGCGCGGCTACCGCGCAGCTTGGAGGAGCCGACGTTCAGACGCTCGTCCAGGTGTCGAGGAAGGCTCTCCGTGCCCTCGACGCTGCGCGCCGCCCCCAGCCGTCCGACCGAGCCGGCGGTGAAGTCGGTGATGAGGAACGACACCGACGCGCCCCGAGCTGCACGTCGAGCATGCGCGCCACCACGTCGAGTGACTGCACGGGCGCTGCGGTCTCCGCCGCCGCCAACGTCCTCCCAAGGTGGGAGAACCTCCGTTGAACTGCGGGTTTTCGCGCTTCCTGTCCTTGGGACGTGTTCCCGATGACTCATCATGTGGAGTGCGTTGCCACCCCGTCCTGCCGGGGTGGCCGCTGACTCCGTGCCCGGCCTCGATGCCGGCGGGGCCAGGGCCGGAACCGGGATCGTGCTGCCGGGCTGTGGTTCAGGCGTCGATGATGACGGGGATGATGAGGGGCTTGCGGCGGTGGGTGCGGAACGCCCAGTTCGCCACGGCGCGGGCGAGGAGTTGTTCGAGTTGGCGCGCGTCCCCGACGCCTTCCTCGGCGGCGGTGGCCAGGGTCTTCTCGATGACGGGGATGACCGGCTCGAAGGTGGTGTCGTCGTGGACGAAGCCCCGGGCCAGGAAGTCGGGGGCTTCGGCGAGGGCGCCGGTGTCCGCGTCGACGATCGCCACCACCGTGACCACGCCTTCGGCTGCGAGGGTGAGGCGGTCCTTGAGGGATGCTTCGGTGGCGCCGCCGACTTCCATGCCGTCTACGTAGACGTTGCCGGCGGGGACCTTGCCGGTGATGGACGCGCGCCCGTCGACCAGGTCGACGACGACGCCGTCCTCGGCGATGACGACCCGTTCGGGGTCGACACCGGTACGGATGGCGAGGTCGGCGTTGGCCCGCAGGTGGCGCCATTCGCCGTGCACGGGCATGACGTTGCGGGGCTTGACGATGTTGTAGCAGTAGACGAGTTCGCCGGCGCTGGCGTGCCCGGAGACGTGCACCTTGGCGTTGCCCTTGTGGACCACGTGGGCGCCCCACCGGGTGAGTCCGTTGATCACCCGGTAGATGGCGTTCTCGTTGCCGGGGATGAGGGAGCTGGCGAGCAGGACGGTGTCGTCCTTTCCGATGCGGATCATGTGGTCACGGTTGGCCATCCGTGACAGCGCGGCCATCGGTTCGCCCTGGGAGCCGGTGCACACCAGAGTGATCTTGTGGTCCGGGAGCTTCTCCAGCTCCTTCGTGCTCACGACCAGACCGGAGGGGACCTTCAGATAGCCCAGGTCACGGGCGATGCCCATGTTGCGGACCATCGACCGGCCGACGAAGGCGACCTTGCGGCCGTGCTGGTGGGCGGCGTCCAGGACCTGCTGGATACGGTGCACGTGGCTGGCGAAGCTGGAGACGATGACCCGGCGCGGCGCGGTGCGCATCACCTGCTCGATCGCCGGATTCAGCTCACGCTCGGAGGTGGTGAAGCCAGGTACTTCGGCGTTGGTGGAGTCGGTGAGGAACAGGTCCACGCCCTCCTCGCCGAGGCGGGCGAAGGCGCGCAGATCGGTGATGCGGTCGTCGAGAGGGAACTGGTCCATCTTGAAGTCGCCGGTGTGCAGCACCATCCCGGCCCGGGTGCGGATCGCGACCGCGAGGCTGTCGGGGATGGAGTGGTTGACCGCCACGAACTCGCAGTCGAAAGGCCCGAAACCACGCCGGTCGCCCTCCCGCACCCGCACCGTGCGCGGCCGGATGCCGTGTTCCTTGAGCTTGGCCTCCAGGAACGCCAGCGTCAGCTTGGAGCCGACGACGGGAATGTCGGACCGCTCGCGCAGCAGGTACGGCACGCCGCCGATGTGGTCCTCGTGGCCGTGGGTGAGGACCACGGCCACGATGTCGTCCAGGCGGTCCCGGATCGAGGTGAAGTCCGGCAGGATCACGTCCACGCCAGGCTGGGTCTCCTCGGGGAACAGCACGCCGCAGTCGACGATGAGCAGCTTGCCCGCGTACTCGAAGACGGTCATGTTGCGGCCGATCTCACCCAGGCCGCCCAGGGCGACGACCCGCAGCCCTCCTTCGGGAAGGGGCGGGGCGGCTTTCAGCTCGGGGTGCGGATGACTCATACCCTGACGGTACCCGGAGAGGGGGCAGGGTGATCCATTGTCTGTGTGATCCAGCGGGCGCTCGATACGACCCGACGCCGGAGACGTACTGGCGCTCAGGTCGGCATCCGTCTCATCTGCCCGCTGCCCCGGCCCCAAGACGGGAGGGCAACCGCAGCGACCGCAGCGGCCGCCGCGTGTGGCGGGGTGGCGTCGCGCGTCGGGGGCCAGTAGCTGCGAGGTGATGCTGGGGTGTCAGGTCTTCCGGTGCCCGATCAGAACAGTGCCAGGCCCTCGCCGCTGGTGTCCGCGATGACTGGCCGGGACTGGGTGGGGAGGTCGTCCAGGCGATCAGGACCGGCCGCGGTGGCCACGGCAGGGGCCGTCTCGGCCAGCCAGATACGAAACCGCTCGGTGGCTGCGCGGTAGGGGACTTGCGCCAGGACACGGTGCTCGCCGGAGGGGCAGAAGTCGACGGCGACTGTGAGCAGGCAGGAACGGGGGGCGTTCTGGCTTCCTGTCCAGGACACGCGCAGCATGCCGCAGGGCTTGCGTCCCCGGGGGGCGTGGTGGGTGGGGCGTAGCGATCGGCAGGCTATGTGGGCGGTCCATGCGGCGAGGTGCGGCAGGGGCAAGATGGTGCGTGCGCGGCATCCGGGGCAGCGGTGCCAGTGGCGGAGCCAGTGGTCGATGTCGGTGTGGAAGAGGCGTGTGTAGCGGTTCGCCACGCGGATGTCGTTGCTGTACAGGTGGTCGGGGCGTTCCAGTGTGTTGCAGGACTGGCAGACGGGGGCGCGGACGTAGCCGTGTTCGTGGCAGTGGTCGAGTACGGTGGCGGGCGCGGTGCGGCAGACGGCGCACGCCCACCCGGCCACCCTGCGGGAGGTACCGGGCCTCCTGCTGAGCACTGAGTACAGCTGGCCTTCCAGCTCTCCGTTGTACGGGCGAAGTGAGGCGGTGGGGTCCCGGGGACTCGTCGTTTGCCGGCTGTCGGCGTCTTTGGCCTGCCGGGGGTGGGAGGGCGGCTCGATGGCGGCTGCGCTTGGCTGGCGGGTCCGCGCGGCTTGCACCCATTGCGTTTCGGTGTGCTCGGCCGCGTCGAGCAGCCTGACCACAGCGCGCGGCAGCCACCACGTCCGCTGCGTATCGTCGCGGGTCTGCTCCACGAGTATCTGTGGCCAGTCGATCCCCGCCAGATGGTACGGCCGACCGTCTTCACGTCGTGCTGTGCGCTGGGGGCCGCCCAGCTCCTGCAGTTCCCGCGTGATGCGCTGACGCCAACGCAGCGGCGTCTCCTCGTTGCACTTCCGCCTCGGCGCCCCACGAAACGGACCGATGCGGACCAGGTCCTGCCGATCCATCCCAACTGCTCTCAGTTCCGCGGCCGCCCGGCGCACCTCAACCTCCGGAACACTCCACTGACCGCCGCTCGCCCTCACCGTCGCCACCACATGGCCGCCGAGCAGGACGTACCCCGCCCGGGCATGGGCAGGAGGGCAGGTGAATGCCCCAGAAGCCGTCGGCACAGCACCGTCGGCCGTCAAATCGACCCACAGAGCGTCCGCGGCACCCAGGGCGATCAGGCCGTCCGTGCGACCGGGCATGACACGCTCTGACATACCGACAGGCTAACGGCCTACAACGCGGCAACGGGACTACAAGCGCCTCGATCAGCCGCGTTGGCCGCCCCCAACTCTCTATGCCTGAGCATCCGGTTCGTCAGCACCTCCCGTGCCCTCAGTCTCACGATCAGTACGTCAAGAATCGGGAAAGGCACCCTCGCGCATCAGCGGTCCCCGAGCCAGGACGAATTGAGCAACAGAGTCTTTCAGGTCCGTGATTCTGCCCTCGGCGACGCCCGAGCTGTAGGGCAGAGTCACGGCGGCGTGCACCGCGTCGAGGCCGTCCAGCAGGCCAGCGGCGAAGCGGATGAGCGGGGCGAGGTCGTTGGCAGGCGTTCGTGATCCAGCGGTCCGTCAGGACGGTGCGTCTTGTTGAAGGCTTCCCGGAAGGAACCCACGAGGCCGTGGAGGGTTGGAGTTGCAGGCAGCGTTCCAGTAGATGCTTGACGAAGAGGCGTTGGTCCACCTTCAGGATCAGGAGTTCGCTCCGCAGAGGAGGGAGTCTGCCCCAACGCACGTCACTGCTGCGTCTCTGCAACCCCGGGCCGGCCTCATCCATGCCTCTTGCATCAGTCACGTCTTGGATCGGTCACGGCCCTCGCCCTCGTCCTGCCCTGGACATGGCCGGGGTCGTGTTCCTGGCGGACGGCGGCGAGTGCAAGATTGTCACCGGGATCGCCGGCCACTCGCGGTTCGTGGGGAAAGCGGTACAGCGGGCCACAGCCCGGGCAGTGTTTGGACAACAACCGATGCGGCCTCACAAGGGGCCTTGCGGTCTCGGCCAGCCGGCTCGTTCCGAGGCTGCTGGCGGCGCGGACGCCAATGCTGTCGAAGATCTTGACGTCGGCCCGCCGTCGAGTGCGTCGGCCGTAGAGGCCCACCGGGCGTTCGAGAAGTCGGCGAGTGCTGTGACGCGGTGATGCCCGTCGGGTGTGGACCGTTCACTGGCGGGGGGCGGAGGCTTGCGGGTGCGGCAGCCGGGTGATGGTGCTGAACCGTGCTGCGCGGCGGCGTAGGTGCCGGTGACCGGGGGCCGGTTGCGGGCGTGCCGGTGCACGCGCGGTCCGGTAGAAGATCCGCTTGGCGAACTCGACGAGGAGCAGGTAGACGACGACCATGGCGGCCACGGCGGCGAAGAAGCCGGCCGGGAGCAGTTGGAAGCCGAGGACGCGGGCCAGTGGGGTGGCCGGCAGGGCGGCACCGAGGGCGACGACACCGAACGCCGTGAGCGTGAGGGGCAGGCTCGGACGGCTGTGCCAGAAGGGGACGCGACGGGTGCGGATGGCGAAGATGACCAGGGTTTGTGTGGCGAGGGACTCCACGAACCAGCCGGTGTGGAACTGGGCGGCGCCGGCGTGGAAGACGCCCAGCATCACGGCGAAGGTGACGAAGTCGAACAGGGAGCTGATCGGTCCGAAGCAGATCATGAAGCGCCGGATGAAGGCGATGTCCCAGTGCGCGGGCCGCCGCACCTGCTCCTCGTCGACCTCGTCGGTGGGGATGGCGAGCTGGCTGGTGTCGTACAGCAGGTTGTTGAGCAGGATCTGAGAGGGCAGCATCGGCAGGAAGGGCAGGAAGAGTGAGGCTCCGGCCGCGCTGAACATGTTGCCGAAGTTGCTCGAGGTGCCCATCAGGACGTACTTGATGGTGTTGGCGAAGATGCGCCGTCCCTCGGCGACTCCGTCGGCCAGGACTCCGAGGTCCTTCTCCAGCAGGATCACGTCGGCCGCGTCCTTGGCCACGTCGGTGGCCGAGTCCACCGAGATGCCCACGTCGGCGGCGTGCAGCGCGAGGGCGTCGTTCACGCCGTCGCCGAGGAAGGCGACGTCGCCGCCGGTCTTTCGCTGGATCCGCACGATGCGGGCTTTGTGCTCGGGGCTGACCCGGGCGAAGACGGTCGTGCGGCCGATGGCGGCGGTGAGCCGCTCGTCGTCCATGGCGTCCAGGTCGGTCCCGGTCAGCACGGCGGCGTCGGTGAGCCCCAGGTCGTGGCAGACCTTGGCGGCGACTGCGGGGTTGTCCCCGGTGACGATCTTCACCGTGATGCCGAGCGCGTTCAGCCGCTTCAGTGCCTCGGCCGCGTCGGGTTTGGGCGGGTCGAGGAAGACCAGCAGTCCAGTCAGGCGCAGGTTGTGTTCGTCGGCAGCAGCGGGTGCGGTACCGGCCTCGGCGGGACGGCTGGCCACCGCGACGACGCGGTTGCCGGCGGCGAACTCGGTTTCCAGGGCGTGGCGGGTAGGCCCAGGCACCTGTACGCAGCGTTCCAGTACCGTTTCCGGAGCGCCTTTGGTGATCAGCACGGCGTCACCTGCGGTATCGGTGACGGTGACGGTGACCATCCGCCGCTCATGGTCGAAGGGCAGGACGGCGGTCCGCGTCCAGCCGCTCAGCAACGAGCGCTGGGCGGCCGCGGCCGGGGAGTCCCACAGAGCGTCGTCGAGCGGGTTTCCGCCCACGGGCCGGCCCCGGTCGTCCACGTCCGTCTCGGTGCACAGCAGGCCGAGGCGCAGCACTTCTTCCGCGGAGGTGCCGGGGACGGGTACGGCCCGCATGAAGTCGATGCGTCCCTGGGTGAGGGTGCCGGTCTTGTCGGTGAACAGCACATCGACATCGCCGAGGTCCTCGATGCACACCAGCCGCTTGACCAGCACCTTGCGCCGGCTCATGCGCCGGGAGCCCGCGGCCAGGCTGGTGGAGACCACGGCGGGCAGCAGTTGCGGGGTGATGCCGACCGCGATGGCGAGGGAGAACAGCAGGGCGTCGATCAGCGGCTTGTGCAGTGCGACGTTGATGATGAAGATCGACGTGGTCAGTGCCCCGGCGACGTAGACCAGGAGCATGGAGAAGCGCCGCAGGCCCACCTGGAATTCGGTCTCCAGCTGGTGTCCGCTCAGACCGGCGGCGATCTTCCCGAACTCGGCCTCGGCGCCGGTGGCGACCACGACACCGCGGCCGCTTCCGCAGTGCACCACGGTGCCCATCAGGGCGCAGCCGGTCAGGTCCGCCAGTGGCGTGCCGGCCGGCACGGCAGCGGTGTCCTTCGCGACCGGCAGTGACTCACCGGTCAGCACCGACTCGCTGCACTCCAGCCCCGCGGTCGCAAGCAACCGCAGATCCGCGGGCACGATGTCGCCGAGCCGCAACTCGACCACATCACCCGGGACCAGGGCGGTGACATCCACCTCCCGTGGTCGCCCGTCGCGCAGTACGACCGCCCGGTGCCGGATCTTCGCGTGGAGCGACTGGGCGGTCTTCTCCGCCCGGAACTCGTTGACGAAACCCAGACCGACGGAGAGCGCCACGATCACCCCGATGATCATGGCGTCGCCGCGCTCCCCGACGAAGTACGACACCGCGGCCGCGGCCAGCAGCAGACCGAGCAGCGGGGACCGCAGCTGATGCCACAGCACCAGCCACGCCCGGGCCCGGTGTGAGTGGACGGCGTTCGGTCCCCAGCGCTTCAGCCGTCTTGCCGCCTCCTCCGACGACAGGCCGCCTTCAGGCACCTGGAGATCACGGAGCACCTGCGCGGTGGGCAGGGCGGCCGCCGAGACGGCACGCCCCCCGGCCACCGGCCTCGCCCCGACAGCGGTCACCATCAGCGACCACCGCCCGGGCGTGTGCCCTCCCACACGGGGGAACGCGTGGGCGCAGAGCCGGACGAACGTCCGGCAGTGCTGAGCAAGCCGGGGGACGGCCCCGTGCACGGACTATCCGGCAGTGGCCTCACACTCCCACCTTCCACCCTTCGCCGCTCACGCCCCGATGGTCATTCGGGCCCTGTCTAGGGGACGTGCTGCCCACCGTGCGGCGTGCTCCGACGTGTGACGGCCATGAGACCGCCCGACGAGTGAGGCAGCCCGCTGGATGACGGCCCGTCCCGGCGGTCGCCATCCAGTGCGCGCGACGCCCGGCCGATGGCGGGGAACCCATACCCGCAGCGTCCGGGGACTGATCCGGCACCGTACGGGAGTGGGCAGGGTGACGGCCTCGCCGTCCAGTCCGACGGGGACGACCGGGGCATCGGCGTGGATGACGACGTCGTCAGGTGTCGCCAGACGGGCCAGTCCGTGCGTCTGCCCGCTTCGCAGCCTGGCAGCCGTTTCGGCGGGTGTCTCCGCCCTGGCGGCCAGTACTCCCAGGAGTCCGGAGTCGAGCTGCGCACGCCTGTCGAGCCCGGCCGGGTCGTCGATCCGGTAGGGATTGTTGCTCACCAGCACGGCGTCCGGCCGGTCCACGGTGAGCAGCCCTGTGCGTACCACCAGCTCCGGGCCCTCGTGGCGGGCCAGGAATTCCGGGAGGATCCGTACCATCGTGCCGATCTTGTCTTCCCGGTAGGCCGGGTCCTGCACCAGGGCGGCATACGCCCCGAACGACACGTTGTTGACGAACGCCCGCTCGCCTGCGTACCCGAGATCCACGCGCAGCTCGACGCCGTCCGTCAGGGCCTCCAGCGCGGCCGAAGGGTCCTCACGGTCCAGGCCGAGATCCATCGCGAAGTGGTTGCGGGTACCCGCCGGAACGACGAGGAAAGGCAGGCCGCTTTCCGCGGCTACCTCGGCGACAAGTGCCTGGGTGCCGTCTCCGCCGGCCACTCCCAGCAGATCCGCACCGTCGTCCACCGCGCGTCGGGCGACAGCCGCCAGGTCCTGGGGCAGGGAATGATCGATCAGGAAAACCTGAGCTCCGAACGCACGGGCGCGTTCCGCGATCCGGAACCGGCTCGCTTTCCCTCCGCCCGAACGCGGGTTCACGATCAGGTAGGGCCGCCGCGCGCCGGTCGCAGGTCGCGACGCGTTCTCGGTCACGGCACCTGCCCAGAAGCCGCATGCATCAGCCTGGCGCGCCTCACTGGCGTCAGCAGGATTGCCACGATCACGCCCGAGCCGGCAGGGTCGTCCGCCACCGGGCCGACGCTCCGGCGATCACACCTGCGGTCACCGCCACCATGACACTCCTTCGACAGGTGTGGCCTACGGCACCAGCTTGCCGCTCAGCCTGAGCCTCCGCACCTGGGCCGTGAGGCAGCCGGCCCAAGCAGCCGGTCGACGGCGTAGTGATCGGCCGCCGAGGGCGCTGCCCGAGGCAATGGCGCGACGGCTTGGCACCTCGTCGTGCTACACACGCTCGCTCTCACACAGTCCCGACGCCTGCAGGATGGCCAGAGCGGTCCGCGCTTCTATGCGCCGGGACACCTCTCGCAGCACCGAATGCCCTCGGCGCAGCTTCCCCCGCTCCAGCGACGCACGCACGCCGGTGCGCACCAGATTCCAGAGAGCCGGGTTGGCGACCAAGACCTCCGGGTCGACCTCGACCCGGCCCCGCAGGTGTCCCGCAGGATCAGTCGTCGCTCGCCGCCCTGTGTCCAGCGGACCGAGACGAGACGGTCGGTCTGTACGGAGCGTGTGCTCAGCAGCCAGCGCGATCTCAGCCATCCCGGCCCGGCCACTACGCGCGACGGTGCAAGGAGCAGGAAGAACAGCAGTCCCAGCGAGCACCAGACAACACCCCGAGCCGGATCGAGGGTTCCGGCCCACGCGTCGAAGGTGAACAGCATCCCCAGGCACACTGCCGTGCACGAGCAGGCCGACCACATGTCGCCAGCCCACCGCTCATCGGCCGCGGTTCCCTCCGCAGCCACCTCAGGGCTCGAAGCGGTCGACCAGGCATTCTCACCAGGGGTGCGCCGTCGCATGCCGACGACGATAAAGAGAGGCGCGCGAACAAGGCCCGAAATGCAAGCACTGACCACCGACTATGACACGTCCTTGACGGGATCCTGATGGTGTGGTGGCGAGTTCCTGACGTACCGTTGTCGTCGGTGTGCCGGGAAGTCTGGTCGGCGAAGTTCCCTTCATCGTTTCCTTTCCGAGAGGTCCGAGAGGTCTTCGCATGCCCGCCACCAGCCACGTCGCCGTCACATCGGCGGCCCCCGTCGCCTTACGCGGCCGTGCCCCGCGCCGTTCGGTCCTCTTCTTCGCGTTCGCCTTCGCGGTCATCGCCGACCCGGTGTCCTCCGTGGCGTACGCGATTGAGGCGGCGCTGCGTGCTCTGCACGGGGACCTGGCGCTGCTGCTGCCGACGATGAGCCTGGTAATCGGGCTGGTCGTCGTGGTCACCGCCAACTACTGGCAACTGGTGCGCCGCTTCCCTAAGGGCGGCGGCGCGGCCGCAGCGGCGGCACGGGCTTTCGGCCCGAGGTGGACGTTCCTGCCCATCGGGGCGCTGGTGGTCGACTTCGTCCTCACCATCGGTATCTCGATCGCTGCAGCGTCAAGTGCGGTGATCGCCCTCTTCCCGGGCCTGTCGGCCTTCCGTATCCCGCTGGCTCTGGTGCTCCTGCTCGTGGTGGCCGGGCTGACCTGGTTCGGGCACGGTGGACGGCTGCTGTTCGCCGTCATGACCGTGGCGTTCGTGGTGGTCTCGGTGGCCGTGCTGGTCCTCGGCTTCGCCGCACCCCACGCCACGGGCCACGCGGCCGCCACGCACGACCCCGGCCGGCCGGCGATGCTCGCCGTGGTGCTGGCCTTCCCAGTCGCCATGGCACTGGCCACCGGTGTCGAGGCGCCGTCGACCGCGATCGCGCAGCTCGGCCAGCTCGACGACACCCACCGCCGCCGTTTCGGCCGCGGCACCCTGGCCCTGCTCGTGGTGATCGTCGGCGGCCTCACGCTCGCGCTGACCGCGCTCGCCGTCCAGCTGCACATCGGCATCCCGGGCGCCGACTCCACGCAGATCGCCGACATCGCCCACGCCGCCGCCGGACCAGGCTGGCTCTACGGCGCCTTCCAGCTGACCAGCTCGCTGCTGCTGCTCGCCGCTGCCAGCTCCTCCTTCCAGGCCGGCCCCGGCCTGCTCAAGGCCCTGTCCGGCACCCCCGAGCGGCCGGGCGTGCTGCCGCCGGTGCTCGGCCGGACCAACCGTCACCACACCCCGTACTGGTCCGTGGTGATCTACCTGGCCGCAGCCGCGCTCATCATCGTGGCGGCGGCCGGCCAGGAGCAGGAACTCGTCCTCTTCTACGCCGTCGCGGTCTTCGTCAGTTTCCTGGTGGGCCTGCTCGCCATGACCCGCTTCGCCCGCACCGAGAACAAGCCCGCACTGGCCTGGGTCAACGGGATCGCAGCCGCCGCGGTGGCGTTCACCCTCGTGGTGAACCTGCTCCGCGGGTGGCCGGTGCTGTCGATGGTGGCCACGCTCCTCATCGCCGCCGGTCTGTACGTCCGCTGGAACCGGGCCGGCCGACCCAGCGGCATCGAGGACGTCGAGGCCCAGGCTGAGGCGGACTGACCCGACGGGTGGGACCCGCGCGCGGTCGCGGATCAGGCGGTCCTGCCACCCCATTGGGTGTCGGCTCGCTCCCACTCCAGCGCACACTGCTTCATCCGGCGCCGGTCCAGCAGAGCACGTACGGCTCGCGCGGAGCCCCAGACCGTCCCTCCCACGGCCACGGCCGCACCCGCACCTGCGAGAGAGGACCTCAGCATCGCGTCGGACCGGTCCGGAGGCCGGGGCACCAGGTCCCCGCGGGAAGTGGTCCATACCCGCACGCGAGTCCCCACAGGAGTGTGCGCAGGCACCGCGACCCGCCCGGTGCGCAGCCGGCCGTCGGGCGTCGTCCACCGGACCGTCGCGCTGGCGTTGTTGCTCACGTCCGCGTGTGTGGGCGCCGCGTCCGTGACGCGCTCCAGGAGGATCGCCACGACCTGTCGGCGGCCGGAGCGGTCCTCTTCGAAGCCCCGATCGGCGGCCACTGCGGCCACCATGCCCGCGGTCGCGCCACCCAACACGCCCACGATCCACGCGGCGAGCAGCAGCCACGCCTCGATGAGATCACTGGTCCGCCGAAGCGGACTGCGCCGCCACCGCCACAGCCCCGCACGGAACTCCTCGCACCGTCCCGACATCATCGCCATGGGCCGACACCCCCCTCACGAGCACCAGCACCTTTCCGTGGTGTTGTCCGGAACCGTAAGGAAAGCTTCCGCTGATCGAAAGACTCGGGGAGCGGTTATTGCTGCGGGCTGCCCATCTCCGCGGTGAAGAGCACCGGGTCACTGTCGAAGCCCCGGACCATCTCGCGCAGCTCCCACACACCGGAGGAGTCCCGGGTGAACTCGACCACCGTCGCGGCAGTGGCATCGGCGACCTGCTCGAAGTTGTCCGCAATCAGCTGCCGGTACCCCTGGACGACGACCACCCCGGCGTTGGAGATGTCCCCGAACGTCCGGGGCCCGCTGTTCTGGTGGATGGCCACCCCGACCACCACACGCTTGTACACGGGCGCCAGCCGGTCGAGCTCCAGGACCATCACCTCCACGAACCCGAAGCCCATACCGGTCTGGCTGTGCCGGCTCATGTTGATGGTGCCGTCCGGCGATCGGCTGTCGTAGTGCACGACGTACACCGGTCGCCCGTAGGGATCGTCCGCCGAGTAAGTCGCGGCGATGATGTCGAGATGCCGGGGCGCTTCCCCAAGAGGGCTTGAATTGGATGGACCAGGCGGATCGTCGGCGGCGCGGCAAATCAGATCCGCTTGATGCCCAGAACGCGGCGCGAGCCGTGTTGAGCGGGCGAGCCCGCGCCCGGGCCAAAACGGGCGACGGGCCGGTGCAGATGGCGAGAATGTACAAACTCAGGAAAACGTCGGCCGTCAAAGCCCGCACCCAGGCCATCAACCAGCTCAAGTCCATCCTCGTTACTGCTGACCCCGCCTTGCGGGAGGAACTGTCCGGGCTGGGCAATGCAGAACTCTTCCGTACCTGTGCGCGGTTCGCGGACGTGAGCGGTCACGAGGAGGCCGGTGAGGAGTCGGTGCAGCAGGCGACTCGGATCACGTTGGGCTGGCTGGCTCACCGGATCGGTCAGCTCTCCGAGCAGATCCGGGGTGTGGAGACTCGTCTTGCCCGGCTCGTGGAGTGCCACGCCCCGCAGCTGCTCGACGTGGTGGGGATCGGTCCGGACACGGCGGTCACGTTGCTGATCACGGTGGGGGACAACCCGGAACGCCTGGACAGTGAGGCGTCCTTCGCTGCGCTGTGCGGGGTCAGTCCTGTCGAGCGCTCCTCGGGACGCCGGCAGTTCCGTCGCCTCAACCGCGGCGGCGACCGGCAGGCCAACGCCGCCTGCACCGCATCGTGTTCACCCGTCTGCGGGTCGACCCGCGCACCCAGAACTACTACGAGCGCCGGATCAAGGAGGGCAAGACCCGGCGCGAAATCGTCCGACGCCTCAAACGCTACGCGGCACGGGAGGCCTTCCACCTGGTCAGACCTGTGCAGTCGCAACCCTCGTCATAGGGGCAGTGTGACGCTCGCCCTGATGGAGCGTCAGGCTGTGTGTGAGGCCCGGGGTGCGGTTCGTGCGTCGAGTTGCACGGAGCACGGCAATGGGCGCCCGCATCAAGAAGATGAACGGCGGTCCGGTGCCGCCGGGGCTGCTGGAGCACGTCGGTACGAGCGACCTGCGCACCGGGCTGTGGTCAGTGAGTGGCCACTGCCCGTCGGTGTGGACGATTGCCGACCCGTTCGTCGGGGGTTGCGCTTCGGTGGTGCGGCACCGCCCTCCTCCCGCGCCACCACGCGGCATGGCTCGACCTGGCGGTGGACGGCACGCCGGACGATCAGCGGCCGGAGCGCGTCTACACCTCGATGTGGGAACCCATGATGACGGTGCGGTCGCGGGGGAGGCCGAAGTACTCGGCGGCGTCGGCCGTGATGTAGGAGGTGGCGATGAAGAGCCGCTTGCGCCAGGGCGCCATCGTCGGTGACTTGCCGCGCCGGAGATCGATCTTCGACAGGAAATAGGACGCCTGGTCGAGGTCCAACGGCCCTTCGGTCTGAGCCGGGGTGAGCATGGCCAGGGTGCTGGGCACGTCCGGTGTCTCCATGTAGCCGAACCGGGCGGTCACGTGGATGATCCCGTCGTCGGCGTAACCGAGGTCGTCGACGACGATCCGCTGCTCGGCTGGCACGCGGGGCACGGGCTCGGTCTCGAGCGAGAGGATCACGACCTGGTCGTGGCGTACGTGGTTGTGCTCGACGTTGGCCCGCATGGCCAGGGGCGCGGTCTGCTTGCCCCGGTTGAGGAACACGGCCGTGCCCGGGATCCGGAGCGTCGACACCTTCGCCGAGCGGAGGTCCTCGACGAACTCGGGGAGCGGCCCCTCGAGTTGTGCCCGTTCGGCGGTGACGATCTCGCGGCCGCGTTGCCAGGTCGCCATGACGGTGAACGCGGTGATGCCGATCAGCAGCGGCAGCCACGCGCCGTGGACGAGCTTGGTCATGTTGGCCGCCACGAACAGCAGGTCCACGAAGAGCAGCACGGCGGCGCCGATGGCGACCAGCCACCTGGGCGTACGCCACTTCGCCCGGGCGACGTAGAAGAACAGCAGGGTGGTGATGGTGATGGTCCCGGTCACCGCCATGCCGAACGCGAAGGCCAGCGCCGCGGAGCTGCGGAAGGCGAAGACCAGGGTGAGGACCGAGACCATCAGCAGCCAGTTGATCCAGGGGACGTAGATCTGGCCGATGGTGGACTCGGAGGTGTGCGCGATCCGCAGCCTCGGCAGGTAACCCAGCTGGGCTGCCTGGGAGGTCACCGAGTACGCGCCCGTGATCACGGCCTGGGAGGCGATCACGGTGGCCGCCGTGGCCAGCACGACCATCGGCAGCCGTCCCCAGCCGGGCGTGAGCAGGAAGAACGGACTGCTGGTGCTGTCCGGATCGGCGAGGATCAGCGCGCCCTGCCCGAGGTAGCTCAGGATGCAGGCGGGGAAGACGAGGAACATCCAGGCACGGGTGATCGCCCGGCGCCCGAAGTGCCCCATGTCGGCGTACAGCGCCTCGGCGCCGGTGACCGCCAGCACGACCGCGGCCAGGGCGAAGAAGGCCGTGCCGAAATGGCCGAACAGGAAGCCCAGGGCGTAGGTCGGAGACAGTGCCCTGAGGATGGCCGGATGGTCGGCGATGCCTGCGACCCCGCAGGCGCCGATGGCCGTGAACCAGGCGATCATGACCGGTCCGAACACCCGGCCCACCGCCGCGGTTCCCCTGCGCTGCACCAGGAACAGCAGCACGATGATCACGGCGGTGATGGGCACGACCGCGCTGTCCAGCGACGGCTGGACGACCTTGAGGCCCTCCACCGCTGACAGCACCGAGATCGCCGGGGTGATCATGCTGTCGCCGAAGAACAGCGACGCGCCGAAGATGCCCAGCGCGGCCAGTACGGCGGCGGTTTTTCCGGCCGGCCGCGAGGTGTATCGCCGTACGAGGGTGATCAGCGCCATGATGCCGCCCTCGCCGCCGTTGTCGGCGCGCATCGCCAAGAGCACGTAGGTGACCAGGACGATGACCACCACCGACCAGAACACCAGTGACACCACCCCGTACACGTTCTGCGTCGTGACGGGGACGGGGTGCGGATCGCTCGGGTTGAACACCGTCTGGAGGGTGTAGATCGGGCTGGTGCCGATGTCACCGAAGACCACACCGAGAGCACCGATCACCAGAGCCAGGCGTGCCGTGTCGTGCGCGTTCGCATGATGAGCCTCGGGTGTCCGCGATGGGAATCCGTCATTCGGCGCGGTTCCCTGCCGACGAGCGGCCATGGTGATCCTCCTCGTTGCGGACCGCTGTCCACGGGCTCGGTGCATCGGTGCGGACAATACCGATCACCAGCGCGAATACCGGTAGGTGGGGCCTCTTCGTCTCAACGGCGTCTCCGCGCCGCCGGCCTGTACGCCGGCTCGGGAACTCATCGGCCGCCTGAACTCCGTTGGCCGTGAGGATGCAGCGTCCAGGCTTCCTGCGCAGGAGGCGTGCCGGGAGGAGGCAGAAGTACGGACCTTCCATGCCACGTGCATGAAGTTCATCGTGGTGCTCGGGTGAGGTCAGGAGAGTCCCGACGCCCGGAGCACGGCCTGTACCGTCTCGTCGTCGATGCGTTCGCCCAGCCGGTGCAGGACTTCCGCTCCCTGGCGCAGGGTTCCGCGTTCCAGGGAGCGGCGGACGCCGGTGTCGAGTTCGTGCCAGAGGAGCGGATTCGCGGCGAGGATGCGGGGGTCGAGTTCCAGGCGGTTGCCGTGGGCGTCCCGGAGGACCAGGTGGGAGGAGGGGCCGTCGTACTGCCGTACGGCGGTCAGCGCGTCCGTGTGGACCACGCGCCGGCGCCAGGGTGTGCGTACCGCGAGCCAGCCGGGTCCCGCGCACACCCGCTGGGGGAGCAGGACGGCGCCCACCACGGCTGACAGGGTGAGCCAGAGCAGGGCGCGCAGGGGCGTCAGGCTTCCCGCGTCCCAGTCGACGAGAAGGCTCAGGGTGCAGAAGGCCAGGGCGCAGATGAGCGCCAGCCGGGCGCTGCCGCGCCAGTGGCGGTCGCCGGCCGAGCCTGGCGGTCCGCTCCGTCGCATGACGCCGACGCTAGGCGCCCGCACCCGGTGCGGCGACCGCTGCTTACGGGCTCCTAACGCGTACGGGTGAATCTTGACGGGATCCTGACGCGGCCGCGGGGCCGGTCCTCAGCCGGTGTGCACGCGCGGGCGCCTGACGCGGTTCGGTTCCGCCTCGCGCAGCACCTCTCGGGTGACCGGGGCGACCTCGCCCTGGCCGAAGAGGAAGAAACGCAGGAAGTTGGCGAAAGGGCTGCCCTCGGTCCACTCGAAGTAGATGTGCGGGGTGCAGCCCGTCATGTCCCGGACGTGGAGGAGGAGCGCTGCGAGGGCGTTGGGGATGGAGGAGGACTCCACCGTCAGGACGCGGTAGCGGTTGTGGAGGACCTCGCCGCGCACGGTAAGGCCCGCCTCGAACTCGGAGGGGTCGGTGACCGTGACCTCGACGAAGACGAAGTCCTCCTGCTCGGGCATGTCGTTGTCGGCGCGGATCTGCTCGACCTTGTCGCGGTACTCGGCCTTGTCCCGAACGTCGGGCTCCTTGGCGATGAACCGGATTTTGCGGCTGGACATGTCACGGATGAATCGTTCCGCCATGGCGTCCAGTTCGACGTGTGTGACGCGCAGCTCGAAGGCGCGGGCCAGCCGGGACGCCAGGGAGATGAGGATGATGCCGACGATGAAGCAGGCGCCGATCTTCACGCCGTCGGGGCGTTCGACGACGTTGGCGACGGTCACGTAGAGGAGGACGGCCGAGACGATGGCAAAGCCGATTGTCCAGCCGCGCTGGGCAGCGCGGCGGGAGGCGATGGTCACCGCGATGGCGGCGGAGGACATCAGGACCAGGACCCCGGTGGCGTAGGCGCCGCCCTGCGCGTCGACGTTGGCGTCGAAGATCCAGGTGACCAGGAAGGCGACCAGGGTGAAGACGATGACCATCGGGCGTACGGCGCGGGCCCAGTGCGGGGCCATGCCGTAGCGGGGCAGGTAGCGCGGCATGAGGTTGAGCAGGCCGGCCATCGCGGACGCGCCGGCGAACCACAGGATGGCGATCGTCGAGAGGTCGTAGACCGTGCCGAAGGCGTTGCCCAGGTACTCGTGGGCGAGATAGGCGAGTGCGCGGCCGTTGGCCTGGCCACCCGTCTTGAACTCGTTCGCCGGGATGAGCACCGTGGTAATGAAGGCGGTGGCGATCAGGAACACGCTCATGATCAGCGCGGCGGCCGTCAGCAGCTTCTTGGCGTCCCGGATCCGGCCGGTCGGCTTCTCCTCGGTGTCGTCCGGGTCGCCCTGGACGTGCGGCATGACGGCGACGCCGGTCTCGAAGCCGGACAGGCCGAGGGCGAGCTTGGGGAAGACCAGCAGGGACACGCCGATCATGGCGAAGACGTTGCCGTGCTGGGTGGTCAGGGCGCTGGTCCAGTCGGTGACCACGTGCCCGGCGGTCAGGACGTGCCAGAAGCCGGCGACCACGACCACGGCGTTCAGGGCGAGGTAGACCACGACCAGGACGACCGCGACGCCGATCGCCTCCATGAACCCCTTGAGGAACACCGCGCCCAGCAGCGCCACTAGCAGCAGCGTGATCAGCATCTGCTGGCCGTGCAGGACGTTGGTCAGGTGCGGGTTCTCGATGAGATGGGTGGAGGCGTCCGCGGCCGACAGCGTGATGGTGATCAGGAAGTCGGTGGCGGCGAAGCCCAGCAGGGTCAGGACGAAGAGTTTGCCCTTCCAGAAGGACAGCAGCCGCTCCAGCATCGCGATGGAGCCCTCGCCGTGGGGGCTCTCCTCCGCCACCCGGCGGTACACCGGGAGGGCGCCCGCCAGGGTGACGACGACGAGGACGAGGGTGGCGATGGGGGAGAGCAGGCCGGCCGCGAGGGCGGCGATACCGGGCTGGTAGCCGAGGGTGGAGAAGTAGTCGACGCCAGTCAGGCACATCACCCGGTACCAGCGCTGGCCCTTGTGCGGGGGCTCGGGCTCGGCGTGCGGGCCGGTGTGGCCGCCGTGCTTGCCCATGTCGGACAGGCCCTCCAGCATCCAGGTGCGCAGGCGGCTGGTACTGGGAGGGTGTTCGGTGGTGGCCATGGACGTGCTCTCCTGGTGTGCGGCTCAGCGTGGGGTTCCGGCCATCACACGGACGGCCGCACCAGCGTAAGCAGGGAGTGACGCCTGGGCCCACATGTATGTCCGCTTAACGCGTCAAGACCGCGTTAAGGCCGAGCGTGTCGCGCGCCGCGCCTTCAGGGCCGGACACCCAGCGTCATGTCGTACGACGTTTCCCTGCCGCCCCGCAGCAAGGTGATGCGGATCCGCAGGCTGCTGGCGTCCGGATGCGGGGACGGATGTCCACTGAGGCTCCCGTCGGTGCAGGTGCCGTCCGGGTGGGTGCCATAGGCGCCGCCGCGGTCGTCGTACTCGTTGCCGAGGTCGTCCACGGCCTTCAGGACCGGGAGTACGGGGAGCTCGTCGCCGGACTCTGGCAGCGGGGGCGTGATCCGGTAGTGGAGCGTGAAGGAGTCCTCACCGCGCTTCAGCCGGGTGATCGTGAGCTCGTGGCGGCCTTCGAGGATCGGCAGAGTGAGGAGCAGGGGCTTCCTGGTCATGGGAGTCTCCTTCTTTCCGGGGTGATCGCTAGGCGCTGAGCCGATGGTGTGACACCGGGCTCCCCGCCGCGTAGTGGACGTATTCGCGGACCAGGCGGAAACCGGCGTTCCAGGCCAGGAGGCGGCTGGCGCGGTTGTGGAGGGAGCAGTTCCAGCTGGGTGTGTGGCCGCGGGACGTGATGTCCGCGCACAGGGAGGTGACGCAGGCCAGCGCGAGGTGGTGGCGTCTGCGGTCGGGGACGGTGTAGACGGCCACGTCCTCGTAGCCGGTGCCACGGAAGTAGGTGCAAGCCACAGCGAGGATGCAGCCGTTGCGGCCCACTGCGGCCCAGGCGTGGCCGGAGGCAGTGAAGCCGCGCGGGCCACCCCAGCTGGCCGAGAGCCAGGAGGCGTCCGGGCCGAGTTCCTGCACCGCGTCTGTGTCCGCCGGCTCCAGGCGCCGTACGGTCACGGAGTGCGGGACGGTGGCGGGCTGGGGCGTGGCCTGGAGGTCCAGATCATGCGCTCCCAGGGGGTGAGCCGGTCGAAGGCGGCACCGAGGGCGGGCAGGAGCCGGGCCGGGGCTTCGACGCGGTTGCCGGCCAGCGGGGCGAGGAGTTCCGGCGTCAGCTCTTCCGGGCTGCCGCGGAGCACGACGTGGCCAGCAAAGGAGACGGCGACCGTGCTCGGTTGGACGGGCCGGTCGGCCCACCACCGGCCGACGCCCGTGGCCAGCACGTGTTCGCCGATGGTGGCGGGGCCGGGTGAGTTCGTGGGGAACCAGCGCGCGAGTGCCCGGCGGTCCGGCGGAGAGATCGGGATCGTCAATGCCTCGTAGAGGGTGGGAGATGGGACACGGATCGGACGGGCGACAGGGATTGCCGCTCCCTGTCGCCCGCCCCGGTGGTGCCGCGGTCAGCCCTGGCCGGCCTTGCTGCCGTGGTTGGCACTCTTCCTGCGGCGGTCCTTCTTCTTACGGGCGCGCTTCGACATGTACAACTCCCTCTGTCCCGAACGTTTTTCAGGCGTTGCGGCCGACCAGCAGGTCCGCCAGCTTGTTGAGGCGTTTGACCGTGCGGTCCTCGGTCGCGGCCGGGGACGGTTCGACTCGCTCGTCGCGGTCGTAGTAGGCGCCGTTGACGATCTCCACGGCCGGGTCGCACAGCCGGACCACGTGCGCGGCGCCCTCGGCCGCGGAGACGCCCTCGTGCGAGTACAGGGGCAGGAGCGCGGTGTCGCAGACACCCGGGTGGACGGATACGGCGGTGACGCGTGGGTCGGCCGCGAACACCGTCAGGGCGAGCTGCGACTGGGCGTAGGCGGCGAGGCGGGAGTAGCGGCGGGCGCGGTTGGGGTCGGCCCACTGGATGGAGGCGGTGCGGTGCAGGGAGGAGGAGACGTTGACGACGCGGCCGCCCGGGTCGCTGGTGAGGGCCGGTTCCAGCAGGCAGGTGAGGAGGTAGTGGGCGAGGAAGTTGACCTGGAAGGCGATCTCGTTGCCGTCGGCGGTGACGGTGTGCCGCTCGGGCGCGGCCATGCCGGCGTTGTTGACGAGGACGTCCAGGTGCGGGTGTTCGGCGACCACCTTGTGCGCGAGGGTCTCGACCTCGCCCAGGCGCGCGAAGTCGGCCGCGTAGATGCACAGTTGACCGCCGTTGACGCCGGCGGTGGAGGCGAGACGGTCGGCGGCGGCACGGGCCTCCTCAGCGGTACGACCGTGCAGCAGCACGGTGGCGCCGCGCTGGGCGAGCTGCCGGGCGGTCTCGTAACCGATGCCGGAGGTGGCGCCCGTGACCAGGACGGTACGGGACGAAAGAGCAGAGGTGGGCATGATCCGGTCCGGGGTTGTGGGCACGCCGACGCCGCCCGGTGAGGGGCGGTGGGCATGCGGCGGAGAAGGTGGGTCGAGGGGCGCCGGGAGCCGATCGCGGCGCCCCTCGGGTCTCGGAAAGCGGCGTCGGCGTGACGCGGCGTCAGCGCGGCAGGGCGTCGGCGGGACGCGATGCGGGCGTGGCGCGGCGCTTCCGGTCAGCGCGGCTCGCGACGCGACGGCCGAGCTGGACTCGGCGGCCGGTCGAGGAGGAGCCAGGCGCTGTTCACGTCATCCATGGAAGCCGTGCCGCACACCCCGGGCAAGCCGAAACCCCGAACCATGACGTCCCTCTGACGTGCGCATACGGGTCCTTGACGGGCGAGCCGGACGGACTGGCGGGGTTCAGCCAAGGCCGGGCACCTGTGAGACCAGCAGGTCGATCAGCTTGATGCCGACGAAGGGGAGAGCCAGGCCGCCGAGTCCGTAGACGAGCAGGTTGCGGCGCAGCAGATCGTGGGCGGAGACGGGGGTGTAGCGCACCCCGCGCAGGGCCAGCGGGATCAGCGCCACGATGATCAGGGCGTTGAAGATGATCGCGGAGGTGATCGCGGAGGTCGGGCTGTGCAGGCCCATCACGTTCAGCGACACCAGGCCCGGGTACGAGCCCGCGAACATGGCCGGGATGATGGCGAAGTACTTCGCGACGTCGTTGGTGATGGAGAACGTGGTCAATGCCCCTCGGGTGATGAGGAGTTGTTTGCCGATTTCGACGATCTCGATGAGTTTCGTCGGGTTGGAGTCGAGGTCGACCATGTTGCCGGCCTCCTTGGCGGCCGACGTACCGGTGTTCATCGCCACGCCGACGTCCGCCTGCGCGAGCGCGGGCGCGGGCGCGTCGTTCGTACCGTCGCCGGTCATGGCGACCAGTTTGCCGCCCGCCTGTTCGCGTCCGATCAGGGCGAGTTTGTCCTCGGGGGTGGCCTCGGCCAAGTAGTCGTCCACACCGGCCTCTTCGGCGATGGCGCGGGCGGTGAGCGGGTTGTCACCGGTGATCATCACCGTGCGGATGCCCATGCGGCGCAGTTCGGCGAAGCGTTCGCGGATGCCGTCCTTGACGACGTCTTTGAGGTGGATCAGGCCGAGGACGCGCGGTCCGTCCCAGTCGTGCACCGCGACCAGCAGCGGTGTCCCGCCGGAGGCGGCCACGGCGTCGGCGTACCGCCGCGCCTCAGGCGGCACGTGGCCGCCGTAAATCTGCACCCACTCGATCACCTGCTGCGCGGCCCCCTTGCGGATGGCGCAGACGGCTCCGTTGTCCCAGCGCAGGTCGACGCCGCTCATCCGGGTCTGTGCGCTGAAGGCCACCCAGCGGGCGTTCGCCAACTCACCTTCGGCGGGGGCCCGCAGGCCGTACCGGTTCTTCGCCAGGACGACGACGGAGCGGCCCTCCGGTGTCTCGTCGGCCAGGGAGGAGAGCTGGGCGGGGTCGGCGAGCTGCCGTTCGTCGATGCCGGGCAGCGGGACGAAGGCGGCGGCCTCCCGGTTGCCGAGGGTGATGGTGCCGGTCTTGTCGAGCAGCAGGGTGTTCACGTCCCCCGCGGCCTCGACCGCTCGGCCGGACATGGCGAGCACGTTGCGCTGCACCAGTCGGTCCATGCCGGCGATGCCGATCGCGGAGAGCAGGGCGCCGATCGTCGTCGGGATGAGGGTGACGAGGAGGGCGACCAGCACGGTCGTGGTCTGGGCGGCGCCCGTTTACTCGCCCATCGGCTGCAGGGCCACCACTACCAGGAGGAAGATGATCGTGAGGGAGGCGAGCAGGATGTTCAGGGCTATCTCGTTCGGGGTCTTCTGCCGGGAGGTGCCCTCGACCAGGGCGATCATCCGGTCCAGGAAGCTGTGCCCGGGGCGTGCGCTGACCCGTACGACGATCCGGTCGGACAGGACCGTGGTGCCGCCCGTGACCCCGCTGCGGTCCCCGCCCGACTCCCGGATCACCGGCGCGGACTCACCCGTCACCGCGGACTCGTCGACGGCGGCGACCCCGTCGATCACATCACCGTCGGCCGGAATCATCTCGCCCGCCTCGACCACCACCACGTCCAGCGGCTTCAGGTCGGTGGCGGCGACGGCCTCCGTGCGGGCGGTCCGTGGATCGGTGCCGTAGCTCCAGTGCAGCAGCCGCAGCGCCACCGTGTCCGTACGGGCCCTGCGCAGCGACTCGGCCTGCGCCTTGCCGCGGCCCTCGGCGACCGCCTCGGCGAGGTTGGCGAAGACCACCGTCAGCCACAGCCACAGGCTGATGACCCAGGTGAAGACGGCGGGATGGAGCAGCGCCGACAGCGTGGTCAGGACCGCCCCGACGGACACCACGAACAGGACCGGGTTCTTCACCAGGGCGCGCGGGAGCAGTTTGCGCACCGCCTCGGGGAACGAGCGGACAAGCTGGACCGGTTCGAACAGCCCGCTCGGCGCGCGGCGTCTCCGCCGTCCCTCCGGTCCGGGCCGGGCCGCGCGCTCGGGACGGGACGGGGGAGCCTGCTCGGGGGCAGCGGGAAGCATGGACACCTTCGTGCCTTGTCGGGGAATCGGACAGTCGGGGATCGGACGGAGCGGGCGGTCCGTGCGGTGCCGGGGCCCCGGCACCGCACGGCGGCGCACGGACGCCGGCGAAGAGGCGACGACGAGGCGTCCTGCGCGGGCGCGTGCCCCCTCGGACACGCGCCGGGCCGCCTTCGCGTCACCGCGGAGTGGGGACTCCGCCCGTCGTGCGGGGCCACGGACGTCTGTGGGCCCTGACGCCCGTGGCTCCAGCGGCGGCCGACAGCGAATCTAATCCCGCTCGCCGCTCCGACCGGCGTGGCGGACACGGAATTTGCGGCGCTCATACGGCGCTGCGCGGGCTGCCGTCAAAGTGCCGTCAATCAAAGATGATTCGCCGTCAGGGAGGCGTCAAGACGAGCCATGGGTGGCCGAATCCGGTCGCAGACTGATCACCAACGGGGGACGGGCGACCGTCCGTGGCGGTGACGTTGGAGGGACCGTGACTCTCACGGCCGGATCAGCGCAGGGTCCTCGGACCGAGCAAGGGGCACCGCCACGGACTGTGGTCACCCAGCCCGGGGGCAGCCCCGGACCGCGAAGACGAGGGTATTCGCGGACGGCCGGACCGGGTCCGGGGCTGCGCCCGCGGCAGCGCCTGCGGCGGCAGGCCGTGGCCGCGCGGGCCGCTCTGCGCCGCCGCTTCTGGGCCACCGTGCCCGCGCGGCTGCGCCTTCTGCGCGCGGCCACGCTCCTGCTCGCCACCGCGGTGACGGCGCTGCTGACCGTCGCCGGGCTCGCCGCGAACGGCACCTGGGACAGCGTGGCCGAACGGGACGCCCCGCGTACCACCAGCGCCGCCGACCTCAACCTCGCCCTGAACGACATGGACGCGCAGGCCGCCAACATCCTGCTGTCCAGCGGCGACGCCGGGAAGGGCCGCCTGCAGACCCCGTACGACAAGGCGGTCGGCTTCTACGGGGAAGCCCGGCGCGAGATCGGCCACGACCTCCGGACCCTCGCCGTCGCGGCCCAGGGCGAGCGGTCCGACGAGAAGACCGTGGAGAACCTGACCGACGGCTTCGCTGAGTACCAGGAGCTGATAGGGCGCGCCCTGGAGAATGACGGGCACACCGGCGGCAAGCCGGCCGCCCTGGCCGACTACCGCAAGGCGACCGACCTGCTGCAGGGCAAGCTGCTGCCCGAGTCCCGCACGCTGGTGTCCGCCAACGACCGCGCCTTCGACGCCGAGTACAGCGCCGCCCGCTCCACTCTCTCCGCGCAGCTCGCCGGCACCGCCGCGCTGGGCGTGCCGCTGCTGGCCGCCCTCGGCATCCTCCAGTGGTACCTGACCCGGCGCTTCCACCGGATCCTGAACCCGCCCCTCCTCGCCGCGACCGCCTGCGCCCTGCTCGCGGTGGTCCTCGGCGCGCAGATGCTCACCTCGTCGTCCGGGAACCTGCGCGGCGCCCGCCGCGACGCCTTCGACTCCGTCGTCGCCCTCTCCCGCGCCCGCGCCATCGCCTACGACGCCAACGCCGACGAGAGCCGCTACCTCCTCGACCCGCAGCGCCGCGAGCAGTACGCGCAGTCGTTCCTCGCCAAGTCGCAGAAGCTGTACGGCATCAAGGGCGCGACCCTCGACACGTACGACGCCGGGCTGGCCACCAGCTGGCGGGCGTACCGGACCGACCACCACGACCTGCGCTTCACCGGCGAGTTCCGGCGCGAGCTGGACAACATCACCTTCCCCGGGGAGCGTGCCGCGGCCGAGAAGACCGTGGAGACGTACGCCGTCTACCAGCGCGACGACCGCAGGATCCGCGCGCTGCTGGCGGCGGGGAAGGAGCACGAGGCGGTGGAGTTCTGCATGGACTGGGAGCCGGACACCTCCAACGCGCACTTCGGCGCGTGGATGGCCGCCCTGGACAAGGTGACGGACATCAACCGGGCCCACTTCACGTCCTCGGTGCAGGACGGCCGAGCAGCGGTGAACGACCTGCTCCCCTGGGCGGGCGGACTGCTCCTCGCGGCGATGGTGCTCACCCTGCTCGGACTGCGCCCACGGCTGGCCGAGTTCCGTTAGGCGTCCGCCAGCCGTGCCTCCTCCAGGTCCAGGGAGCGTTGCAGCCGCCGCCGGGTCGTGTCGCTGATGCGGTGCGTGTCGTAGAGGCGCTGCAGTTCTTCGGTCTCCACAGCGATCAGGTCGCGGCGCAGCTGGCGGTAGACGAGGTCGGCGGACTCGGTGGCCGCGGCGGTGCCGTTGCGCTCGGCGAGGCGGTCGCGGGCGTCGTCCAGGCGCGCGTTCAGGCCGCGGCGCAGCCGGTCCAGGACGACCTCCGGCACGACCTCCAGCTCCGCGAGTTCCTCCAGGCGGGCGAGGCCGGCGTGGGCGAGGCGGGAGCGGGCCTCGACCTCCTCGCGTTCGGTGTGGGCGGGCTCCAGGGCGATGCGGGAGGCGCGGACGACCGGGGCGAGGGTGAACCCCTGGACGACCAGCGTCACGACCACCACGGACGTGGTCAGGACGAGGACCAGGGGGCGATCCGCCAGAGCGGTGCCGTCCTTGGCGACCTCGGGAATGGACAGGGCCGCGGCCAGCGGCATCACCCCGCGCGTGCCCGCCCAGGTCAGCACCACCGGCACCCGCCAGTTCATCCGGCCGATCCCGCCCTTGCGCTGCACGACCGCCGACAGGGGAGCGAGCCACAGCATCCGCACGGCGATGAGCGTGGCGGCGACGGCGAGGGCGTACACCGGCCAGGATCGGTCGCCGTCGGCCAGGGCCCGAACCTGCGCGGGCAGCGCCAGACCGATCAGCGAGAAGACCACGCTCTCCAGCAGGAACACCACCGTGCCGTACACCGCGTGCAGCTGGAGCCGTATGCGGGCGTTGGTGAGCCGGTCGCCCCGGCCGCCCAGCACCACCCCCGCGACCACGCACGAGGTCACTCCGGAGGTGTGCGCGGCCTCTGCCAGCAGGTAGGCGGCGTACGGGGTGACCAGGGCGATCACCGTCTCCAGCACCGGTTCCTCGGTACGGCGCCGGATCAGCGCCACCACACCGGCCACGGCCGCCCCGATCACCGTGCCGCCACCGGCCAGCAGCAGGAACTCGCTGCCTGCCGCACCCCAGTTCGCCGCCGCCGACGCCACCGCGATGCCCGCCGCCACCCGGACCAGCACCAGGGAGGTCGCGTCGTTGAACAGGCTCTCCGCTTGGACCAGGACCTGCACCTTGGGCGGCAGGGCGAGGCGCCGGCCGAGCGCGGTCACGGCGACCGGGTCGGTGCTGGCCAGGATCGCGCCCAGCACGAACGCCATCTGCCAGGACAGGGGAGTCACCAGCGCGGCCACTGCGCCGACGGCTGCTGCCGAGGCCAGCACGAGCCCTATCGCGAGGATCCCGACCGGTTTCCACACCGCGCGCAGCTCACGCCAGGGCATGTCCTCGGCGCTGGCATAGAGCAGCGGCGGGAGGACGACCAGCCCGATGATCTCCGGACTGATCTCGATCTGCGGGGTGCCCGGCAGGAGGGCCACGGCGAGACCGGCGACCACGAGCAGGGAGGGTGCGGGCATCCGCCAGCGGCGTGCGAAGGTCGCCACCACGGTGGCCAGAATGACCAAGGCGAGAACCGTACCGACGCTGCGCATGCCGTCCCCCTGGGGCTGAAAAGGGGAGCCACCCTGGCTCCCCTGCCGACCAGACTTCCCGGCACACCGCGGTCACCCTATCGGCCCAGGTCACGTCAAGACAGCGTCAATGTCCTCGGGGCAGGTGCCAAGGATTCGCTAACACGCGTCCCACCCGGCCCTCGGAAGGGCTTCCTTAGGAGCAGTCCCCCTCGACCACGGGGGAGTTGAGCCAGTGAGCGGAGCGCGTCGGCGGCGATGAGTGACGTACGGCCCGGACGATTGAAGGTCTACCTCGGGGCGGCTCCGGGGGTCGGCAAGACTTACCGGATGCTCGACGAGGGACGGCGCCGTGCCTCGCGCGGGGCGGACGTGGTGGTGGGCTTCGTGGAGTGCCACGGGCGCCCGCACACGGAGGCCATGATCGACGGTCTCGAGGTCGTACCACGTACCTCCTGCACCTATCGCGGCGGGGGCTTCGAGGAGATGGACCTGGCCGCGGTCCTCGCCCGCCGCCCGCAGGTCGCGATCGTGGACGAGTGCGCCCACAGCAACGTCCCCGGTGACGGCCGCAACCCCAAGCGGTGGCAGGACATCGAGGAACTGCTCGCCGCCGGCATCGACGTGATCACCGCGGTGAACATCCAGCACCTGGAATCCCTCAACGACGTGGTCGAGAAGATCACCCACGTCCCGCAGCACGAGACCGTGCCCGACGAGGTCGTGCGCCGGGCCTGGCAGATCGAGCTGGTGGACATGCCGCCCGACGGGCTGCGCCGCCGGATGGCGCACGGCAACATCTACGCCCCGGAGAAGATCGACGCGGCCCTCGCCAACTACTTCCGGCCCGGCAACCTGACCGCGCTGCGGCAGCTGGCCCTGCTGTGGGTGGCCGACCGCGTGGACGAGGCGCTGCAGGAGTACCGCTCGCAGCACGGCATCGGCGGGGTGTGGGAGACCCGGGAGCGGGTCGTCGTAGCCCTGACCGGCGGCCCGGAGGGCGACACGCTCGTCCGGCGGGCCGCCCGGATCGCCGCACGGTCCGCCGGCGGCGACCTGCTCGCCGTGCACGTGGCCCGCAGCGACGGTCTGGCCGGGGGCGTCTCGGCCGCCTCCCTCGCCCGGCAGCGCAGGCTCGTGGAGGACCTCGGGGGCAGCTACCACTCCGTCGTCGGCGACGACGTGGCCACCAGCCTGGTGGAGTTCGCCCGCGCCGAGAACGCCACCCAACTCGTCCTCGGCACCAGCAGACGCGGTCGCCTGCAACGTTTCCTGACCGGGCCCGGCACGGGGGAGGCCGTGACCGAGCTGTCCGGCGACATCGACGTCCACCGGGTCACCCACGAGCGGGCCGGACGCGGCACCCTCCTGCCGTCCCGGCGTCGCACGCTCTCCACCGCCCGGCTGATCGCCGGACCGGTGGCCGGGCTCGTCCTGCCAATGCTGCTCACTGCTGTGCTGGCGCAGGTGCGCGGGGCGCTGGACCTGACCAGCGAGGCGCTGCTGTTCCTGCTCGCGGTCGTGGGAGTGGCCTGCATAGGCGGGGTCGCCTCGGCGGTGATCGCGTCGGTGACGGCGTCCCTGCTCCTGAACTACTGGTTCATCCCGCCCATCGGCCGGTTCACGCTCAGCGACCCGAACGCACTGCTCGCCCTCGCCGTGTTCGCGGTCGTCGCGGCCACCGTGGCCGGCGTCGTGGACCGCTCGCTCCGGCTGTCCCGGCGCTCGGCCCGGGCCACCGCCGAGGCCGAGACCATGTCGTCCCTGGCGGGCACGATCGTGCGGGGCGAGGCGACGATTCCGGCTCTGCTGGAGCGCACCCGCGAGACCTTCGGCATGGAGTCGGCGGAGCTGGCGGACGAGCCGCCGGACACCGAGGGGGCCACATCGGTGCCGGCCGGTCCGGGCGCGTACCTGGTGCTTCGGGGCCGTACCCTCTCCTCCTCCGAGCGGCGGGTGCTGGCCGCGTTTGCCGCGCACGTCGGCTCGGCGGTGGAGCGCGCCCGGTTGGCTGAGGCGGCGGCGGAGGTGGAGCCGGTGAAGGCCGCCGATCGGCTGCGCACGGCGCTGCTGCGGGCCGTCGGCCACGACTTGCGTACCCCGCTCGCGGCCGGCTGGGCCGCCGTCACCTCTCTGCGCAGCCGTGACGTCGAGTTCACACCGGAAGACCGCGACGAACTCCTCGCCACCGCCGACGAGTCCATGGCCAAGCTCAACCGCCTCGTGGAGAACCTCCTCGACCTCAGCCGTCTGGAGGCCGGCGCCCTTACTCTGAACCTGCGCCCGACCTCCCTGGACGAGGTCCTGCCGATGGCGCTCGCGGACGTGCCGGAGGCCGAGGTGGCGGACGTGGAGGAGATCCCGGCGGTGCTCGCCGACCCGCCGCTGCTGGAGCGGGTGATCGCCAACCTCGCCTCCAACGCCGCCCGCCACACACCGGCGGGCAAGAGGGTGCTGGTGACCGCCAGTGCCCTGGCCGGCCGGGTGGAGCTGCGGGTCGTGGACCGGGGACCCGGACTGCCCGCGCAGGGCCGCGACCATCTCTTCGAGCCCTTCCAGCGGCTCGGCGACACCGACAACACCACCGGCCTCGGCCTCGGACTGGCCCTGGCGCGCGGTCTGACCGAGGCCATGAACGGCACCCTCGGCCCCGAGGACACCCCGGGCGGCGGCCTCACGATGGTGGTGTCGCTGCCGTTCGCCGCGCAGACCCTGAGCGCCGTACCGACCGAGCAGAACGCAGGAGGTGCGTGATGAGCACAGTGACCGGCACCTGGAGGCTGCACCGTAGGGGAAGGGCCCGCGCCACACTCCGGACCTGGCCGCTGCGCGACCGGATCGCCCTGACGGCCGGTTTCGCCGTCCCCTTCCTGGTGGCCCTCGCCCTCGTCCCCTTCCGCACGAGTGTGTCGCACACCAACGCCGCCCTGATCCTCGTCGTGGTGGTCGTCGCGGTGGCCGCGCTGGGCAGCCGAACGGCGGGCGTCGTGGCCGCGCTGTCGGCGGCGGCCTGGTTCGACTTCTTCCTGACGCGGCCGTACGAGACGTTCGACATCACCGCCTCCAGGGACATCGAGACGGCGGTCCTGCTACTGGTGGTAGGTCTGATCGTGTCCCAACTGGCGGCCCACGCCCGACGGCTGGAGGTGATCACGGTAACCGACGCCGCCCACCTCGCGCGCATCCACCACGTCGCAACCCTCGACGCGGACACCGTGGTCGACGAAGTCCGCCGCGAACTCACCGAACTGCTCCGCCTGAACGCCTGCCGTTTCCAGTACGGCACCCTGCTGGGACAGCCGCCTCGGCTGCAGGACGACGGCAGCGTGACGGTGGGCAGGCGCTCCTGGGACGTGGACGCCGAAGGCTGGCCCGAGGGTGAGATCGAGCTGCGCGTCCACGGCAACGCCCGTTACCTCGGCCGCTTTATGCTCACCCCGGGGCAGGGTCCCGTACCCCCGCTTCAGGCCCGGCTGGTCGCGGCGACCCTGGCCGACCAGACGGGGGCCGCCTTGGACACGTCGGGGCCGGCCCGCTGAGCCGACCCGGAACTCACTCCAGGCCGGAGGCTTTGAACACGGCGCAGGCGGTCTCCCGGTCAACGCGCCGGGGATGCCCCGCAAGGCGGTTGCACCGCACAGCAGTAGCCCGTCGTCGGCGGCCTTTCGTGCGCCCTCGTCCAGGCGCAACCACAGCTGCGGGTTGCGCACCAGGACCTCGGGATCGATCTCGACGCGACCGCCCAGGGCGTCCCGCAGAAGGAGCCTCTGCGAGATGTCGTCCAGGCACCGGACCGACACCAGCAGGTCCGTCCGCACCCGGTGCTCACGCACCAGCCGGCGCGAGGCCAGCCAGTTCCCGCCGGCAGACACCCGGGCGGGATAGAGCACCACGAAGAGCAGACCGGCGAGGGTCAGCCACAGCGCGGTGCGCCACGGGGCGAGCCGCCCCGATCCCCAGTCGACCAGGAGCAGCAGAACGAGCAGTACGCCCGCGCAGCGGACGGAGGTCATCAGCTCCTGTGCCCACCGCAGGTCGTTGGCCGCCTCAACGGCTGGCCCCTCCTGTGTCTCGTCGTGGCGTGCCATGACAACGACGGTAAGGAGCCTGCGAACCCTGACCGGGCCCCTTGATAGGAATCTCACACATCCCTAGCGGCCCTCGATGCCCTGACCCGACCTCATCCGAAGGCGGTTACCGGGATCACACGGCGGTCAAGGTCCCCTCAGGGTCAGGGCTTCGGCGTAGTCGCGTGGCGTCCGGTTGATCACCCGAGGCCGAGGAGTGCGAGGGGGCGGCGAGGGTCGCGGGCGTTGCGGCGGAGGCCAGCCGCGATGTTCTTCACTCCGGCCATGTGGAGGGCTCCGATGGCGAGGGTGCACCAGGTGGCCATCGCGCGCGGTGCGTTGCCGGTCCGCAGCTGGGAGGCGTCCTCGGCAAAGGTGGTGTCGCGGACATGATGCAGGGCCTCGATCTTCCAGTGGTCCCGGATGAGTTCCGCGAGCTGGGCCGCGGTGGCCTGCTCGGCAGTCAGGCTGGTGACGGCGTAGACCGTTTTGAGGGTGGTCTTGCCGGTCTTGCGGTCGGTGTGCCGGCGCTTGATCTGGACGGCCAGGCAGGCTCCGGGGAAGAGGAGGTTGTGCACGGTGGCGGCCTTGATCCGGCGGATCTCGGAGCGGCCGTGGCCGATGCCGTGGGTGCGTCCCTGCAGGGCTGGGGTGCGCCCGCAAGCAGTTCCCCCTACGCCGCAAAGGCCGCCACGATCGCCCTGTCGTGCAGAGGGGCGTGAGTGCGCCGCCAAGATCGCGTCATCCCTCGTCAAGGGGGTGTCAGGGGCAGTTGCTTTCGGTTCCGCTCGGGGTTTCGATGACACCGTTCGGTTTCCGGACCGGAATGCCGAATTTCGATGAGGGTGCGGGCCCCCTCGCTCTGTCGTGCCCGCGTGCTATGGAATGGAGTAGTCATGAAGATGATCAAGGCGCTCGTGAAGAAGTTCAAGCAGGACGAGGAGCTCGCCGCCAACGCGTGGCCGCTGCACGTCATCTGACGCATCACCGCCGGCGGAGGGCGCGGCCCACGCTGCCACCTCCGCCGGCGCGGTACAGAGTCCCCCCTGGCCGCCGCGGTTCACGACGGCCGCGACCGTGTCGGACTCTGTCGCAGGCCACGCCGCAAAGCGGTGGTCCTGCCCGTTCCATGCTCGGAAGTCTCCGCCGGTCGAGGGGGACGCGTTTCATCGCCACTTCAATGGAGGCGGATTTCTCGTGGAAGAACTGGCGCCGGCAGCGGTGCGCGACCATTGCGTCGTGTACGCCCCGCGGATCCAGGACCTGCTGGCGAGGGAAGAGAAGGTCTTCCGGATCGACGCGACCACGGTCGGCGTCTCCGACTTCCGCCTGATCTCCGACATCGTCGCCGCGCGCCCTGTGCTGGCATCGGAGCGCTCGGTCTACAAGCCCGCCGCAGGAGCGGACATCCACCACGACAGCGCGACACGGACGATCCGCGCGCTGGGGCAGGATGTCATGGCGGGCATCCACACTCCCCCGCCCCCGGCGCACGGGCTGTCCGGCGCCTGGCCCGACGCGGCCACCACCTACCTGCGCGAGTGGCTCTTCTCCTCCGACCCCCTGCCCATCTCCCTGTTGTCGAAGCGCGGCGTCACGCGCTCCAACACGCTCTCCCGGATCGTCGACCGCGCCGTCACCGTCTGGCCCGGATCCGACCTCGAGGGCAGGGGCACCGCGCTGGCCGAGCAGATCCGCGGTGCTTCCGACACCCAGGACAGAAAGCAGGCCATCGCGCTGTACCGGCGCGCGACGGCCACCCTCTGCGACGGCGTGGCCGCACTGGCCGCGAACGCCCTGTGGCTCATGGGCCCGGCGCGTCCGCAGGAAGGAGCCCGAGCCGAACTCACCGCAGCCCTGTGGGAGACGCTGCGGCTGCTCCCACCCGCGTGGATGCTGTTCCGCAAGGGTGGGGACGCGTACACCGGACTCCACCCCGACATCCGCCCCGAGGACGACCTCGCGCTTTTCCCGCTCCTGATGCACCGTGACCCTGACCACTGGTCCGATCCGCTGGAGTTCCGGCCCGAGCGGTGGGCCGGCGTGGCGGACCCGGAGAGGACACCCGCGTTCATGCCCTTCGGGTTCGACGGTGCCCGCTGCTGGGCCAAGCACCTGGTCGTGCCCCTGGCCGAGCGCCTGCTGGACATCGCCTTCGACAACCGGCTCGTCATTCACGGCACGCCGCACGAGACGCACATCCCCCTGCGTTCCCTGCTCTCCGTGCGATTCGAAGCGGAGACCGGGGCATGACCCGGCGCCACGACCCGGCGCCGCTCCCCGTTCCTGACGAGCGCGGCGCGACCACGACGCACGACCCCTCCCGCTCCGGGGCCCGCACACGGACCCGTTCCGGGTGGACTGCCTCGGCCGCGAGCACCGAACACCCTGACACCCCGGGAAACACCATGGAATCGCCCACGCTGGCCGGCTGGGTCGGCGACGTCGAGAGCTTCGCCGGACGGCAGTGGCAGCGCAAGCCCGCGGTCTTCACACCGGAGCGGTTCGCCTCGCCGTTCGACCTCGACGAGTTGGACGCCGCCTTCGACGGAGGGCTGCTGCGCACCCCCTACCTGGAGATGGTCCGCTCCAACAAGGTCGTCGTCCCGCCCGAGAGCTACACCACGTCACGCGTGGTCAACGGCACGACGCACCACGGCTTCGCCAACCGCGCGAAGGTCGTCTCCGTCCTGCGGACCGGAGCGACGCTGCTCCTGCGGTACGTCGACCAGTGGCACGCCCCGACGGGCGACCTGGTGGCGCGGTTGTCGGAGGAACTCGACCGACGCGTCGAGGCGTTCTTCTTCGTCACGCCCGCCGGCGGTCAGGGTCTCGCGGTACACCGCGACGACGCCGACGTCTTCGTCCTCCAGGCGGCCGGACACAAGACCTGGTACGTCCACGACGCGCCGGCGGTGGCGGACTGGTCGCCGGGAGAGCTCCCGGACGACGAGCACTCCCCGCGGCTCCTGCACACCGTCCTGGAGCCCGGCAGCGTGCTGTACGTCCCCCGGGGCTTCGCGCACCGCGCCGTAGGTGCCACCGGATTGTCCGCCCACCTGTCGCTGACGATCCGCGACATTTCCCTGCAGGACCTGCAAACGGCCCTGGAGCAGCGGTTGTCCGAAGGGCTGAACCTCCCGGCTCGCCCACTGGGCGAGACCGCGATCGCCGACGCCTGCACCATCCTGCTCGACCACGTCCGGGCGAAGCTCGACACGATCGAACCGGAGGACCTGCGGCGTGCCGCCCGGGCCGCACAGGCGCGGCGGCCGGTCGCGACGACGCCGCCGGAGACGTTCGCTGAGACGGCCCGGAACTGGGAGACCGGTGGATCCGGCGATGGGCGTGCCGGCCGGGCGTCCGTCAGCCACACATGGCGCAGGCTGCGCGGCGCGGCCCGCACCACGCACTGACGTACCGTCACTCCCGCTCCCGGGCCGCCGTTGCCGCTGCATCCGGGGCAGAGTCGCCCCTTGTCCGCGGGGGCATGCAGCCGGGCCCCACCCCGCCACCCACCCTCTACGGAGACGCCATGCCCGCCCGCATCATCGCGCTGATCGACCCCGACGTCGGTCCCTCCAGCCACCGCCTGGTGTGGCTCGCGTCCGACATCGCGGGCGTCCCTGTCGGGTCGGCTTTCCTCCGCGTGTTCACCCGGGCTGGGCAGGACCACCTCGCCGGGCTGGAACTGCACGTGCATCCGGACGAGCCGCTCGGGGACACTGGTCTGCGCCTCCTGAACGCGGCGATGGCCGCAGCGTGCGAGCACGGCCGCCGGCGCGTCATCACGCATGTCGAGGCCGGCTCCGCCACCGAGACGCTCCTGGCAGCCCGCGGCTTCCGCACGGTCCTGACCCTTACCTCCGCACGGCTCACTCTGGCCGATGCCGACATCGCGGCTCTGACCGGGATCGTCGAGGAGCCGCATCCCGGATACCGACTCGCGTCCTGGGACGGCATGGTCCCGGACGCCCTCGCCGACACGTTCGTCGCGTCCCGCCGCGCCATGAACGACACGCCGTCCGGCGGTGTCGACTTCCATGCCGTGCCGTGGGACCTGGAACGGGTTCGCGCAGCTGTGGCGGCGGCCGAGAAACGGGGCGACGTCCTGCACACCGTCGCCGCCGTCAGTGAGACGGACGGCGCGATCGCCGGCTACACCGAACTGGCCGTTCCCGGCACTGGCGAGGGCGACGCCCAGCACTACGGCACCGCCGTCCTCCCCGAACACCGCGGACGCGGTCTGGGCCTGTGGATGAAGGCCGCATCCGTCCGGCACGCCCGCGAACGGTACCCCCACCTCGACGGCCTGCTCACGGACACCGCCGACAACAACGCCCACATCAGGCCGATCAACGACGCGCTCGGCTACGAGGCTACGCACACCACCTACCAATACCAGTGCGACCTGCACCCTGCCGAAGCTCACGACGACTGCATGGGCCATGAGGGCGGCTCGGTACAGTGCCTGCTACGACCACATCACGGCCGCTAGCGGAAGGCGCTGATGATCACACTTGTGACACGCGGCGCGACTCAGTGCAGCCCTTGCGGTCGCATATACCCACCGAGCTTCAGTCGTGGGTTCGGAAGGCCACGAAATGTGGCCCCAACCCTACAGACTTCGCCCTCGGCGACGGGCAGTCTGTTGTCAGGGATGCCGAGCGCAGCGTGACACCGCGGCTTGGGAGCGAGAAATGCGACCAGTTGGGCACTGTGCAACGTCTGGGAGTGGTTCGTCGGCTATCCGTGTGCACCGTGCATCGCTGAGAATTTTGCCTGAGAAACGCGCTGACAGGACAGGGTGAATTATGGGGCCGCCCGAACAGAGTATCGTCGCTTCGGGCAGCCTGCCCTCAGGCGAGACCTGGAAATTGATCACCAGCGCCGAAGGTGACAATCTTTTCAGCTTTCTACGCATACTCCGCGGCCGAGACACTGTTTTCGACTGTGGCATGGGTGGCGAGCCAGTTCCTCCCGGCCGACATCTCAGGGTCTGTAGCGGCACTGAGTCAGGGATGGTCGGTGTGATTGTGCGCGCTTCCACGATGTCCGTGGACCGGGTGCAGCTCCACGGCTCATCCGCCCCCGTCGACATCGAACTTCACACCTGCCCGCAGACCGCAAGCGTCCGCCTGGGAGCAGTGCTTCCCGCTGGGGGCGACTCGGGGCATACGCTCGTGACGCTGGCTGCGGACGGATCCACGATCGAGACGTATCCCCTGCCGGACCTGGCCGCCCGTATGAGGGACACCGCCCCAGGCTCAATGTGGCAACCGCTCGCCGATTCCTGAGCATCACATACAACCGGGCCGGCGCCTGAGCACGTCGCGGCGAAGACCGACCTGTGTGCTCAGGCGGGCTGACGGAGTGTGGTGACCAGTGCCCGTGGGTCGTCGGGGTGGCCGGTTCAGCGCTCCAGGGTCACCGAGGTCTGGCTGCCCACGATCAGATCGAAGCCCCGTCCTCGGAGAGGGTGATCAGGCGGCCTTCGGGGTGGCGCCGGTCGCCCGGGACCGAGGCGACCGCGTCCGGCGGTACGGCGAGGCCGAACAGGGGACCGCAGCGGATCCGCAGAGAGCCGTCGGGTGCACGACGTCCCCGGGTGACGTAGACGGCGTGCAGGGCACACAGGGGCGACGCCGTACCGGTCGAGTACCAGGATCAACTGCTGACTGCGCTTCCGGCTGTAGTGATCGCCCGCAGCGGTCGACGGCCGGTCTGGCCAGGTCGGCACGGGTGCCGTAAGAGTTCCGTCAAAGGTGCACGGGCCGCCGTATGGGAGCCGTCAACGGCGCTCGAATCCGGCCACAGGCCGGGGTTTCCTCTAGGTGTCCGATCCGTTCGCGGATTCCCGCACCTCCCCCAGGAGCTCACGATGGCCGACCTGGCCTTCGTCGTCACCACGATCGCGTGCTTCGCGCTGGTGGCTCTCGTCGCCAAGGGGGTGACCAAGCTGTGACCGCCGAGAACATCGTCGGCCTGGTCGTGGCCGTCGCCCTGCTGGGTTATCTCGTCCTCGCCCTGATCTTCCCGGAGAGGTTCTGAGCCACGACATGGGTCCCGTCCTCGCCGGCGTCCTCCAGCTGCTCGCCCTCATAGGAGCGCTGGCGCTCGCCTACATCCCTCTCGGCAACTACATGGCCAAGGTCTACTCCTCCGACAAGCACTGGCGGGTCGAGAAGTGGATCTACAAGGGCATCGGTGCCAACCCCGACACCGAGATGCGCTGGCCCGCGTACCTGCGCGGTGTTCTCGCCTTCTCGGCGGTCAGTGTCGTCTTCCTCTACCTGCTGCAGCGGCTCCAGGGCGTTCTGCCCGGCTCGCTGCACTTCTCCTCGGTCAACCCGGCGCAGTCGTTCAACACCGCCGCGTCCTTCGTGACCAACACCAACTGGCAGTCGTACTACGGCGAGCAGACCATGGGTCACGTCGTGCAGACCGCCGGTCTGGCTGTGCAGAACTTCGTCTCGGCGGCCGTCGGCATCGCCGTCGCCGTGGCGCTGGTGCGTGGCTTCGCCCGCTCCCGTACCGGTGAGCTGGGCAACTTCTGGGCCGACCTGGTGCGCGGCACGATCCGGATCCTGGTGCCGGGCGCCGCGATCGCCGCGATCGTGCTGGTGGCGTGCGGTGTCATCCAGAACTTCTCCGGCATCCACGAGGTCGGCCAGTTCATGGGCGGCTCGCAGCAGTGGAACGGCGGCGCGGTGGCCTCGCAGGAGGCCATCAAGGAGTTCGGCACCAACGGCGGCGGCTACTTCAACGCCAACTCCGCCCACCCCTTCGAGAACCCGACGCCCTTCACCAACCTCTTCGAGATCTTCCTGCTGTTGGTGATCCCGTTCGCGTTGACCCGCACCTTCGGCGTGATGGTCGGCTCGGTGAAGCAGGGCTACGCGATCCTCGCCACGATGTTCACCATCTGGCTGGGCTTCGTCGCGCTGATGATGTGGACCGAGTTCGCCCACCACGGACCTGCGTTGCAACTGGCGGGCGGGGCGTACGAGGGCAAGGAGGTCCGCTTCGGCGTCGGCTCCTCTTCCATCTTCGCGGTGTCCACGACGCTGACGTCGACCGGTGCGGTGGACTCCTTCCACTCCTCGTTCACCGGCCTCGGCGGCGGCATCACCATCCTGAGCATGCAGCTGGGCGAGATCGCGCCCGGCGGTACCGGCTCCGGCCTCTACGGCATCCTGATCATGGCGGTCATCGCGGTGTTCATCGCCGGTCTGATGGTCGGCCGCACGCCCGAGTACCTGGGCAAGAAGATCGGCGCCCGCGAGATCAAGCTGTCGGCTATCTACATCCTGATCACCCCGGCGCTCGCGCTCGTCTTCACGGCAGCGTCCATGGCCCTGCCGACTCCGCCGCACTCGATGCTCAACTCCGGGGCGCACGGGTTCTCCGAGGTGCTGTACGCCTTCACCTCGGCGGCCAACAACAACGGCTCGGCGTTCGCCGGTCTGAACGCGAACACCGACTGGTACAACACCATGACCGGACTCGCGATGCTGTTCGGGCGCTTCCTGCCGATGGTGTTCGTGCTGGCGCTGGCCGGCTCGCTCGCCGAGCAGAAGCCCGTCCCGGCCACGGCCGGCACCCTGCGCACCGAGAAGCCGCTCTTCACCGGCCTGCTGGTCGGCGCGATCCTGATCATCACCGGTCTGACCTACTTCCCGGCCCTGGCGCTGGGTCCGCTGGCCGAGGGGCTGGCGTCATGACCACCCGTATAGAGAAGTCAGAGGACTCGATGTCCACAGCCACTCCGACCCGGGCGCCGCACAGCGACGTACCCACCGGGCACAAGCCCGCCGAAGGACGTGTCGGCGCGGGCCTCTTCGACCCCAAGCAACTGGTCAAGTCGCTGCCGGACGCCTGCCGCAAGCTCGACCCGCGGGTGATGGTCAAGTCGCCCGTGATGTTCGTGGTGTGGATCGGGTCCGTCCTGACCACCGTCTTCTCCTTCAAGGACCCCGGCGACTGGTTCGGCTGGGCGATCAGCGCCTGGCTGTGGCTGACCGTGATCTTCGCGAACCTCGCGGAGGCGGTCGCCGAGGGCCGGGGCAAGGCCCAGGCCGACACCCTGCGCAAGGCCAAGACCGACACCGTCGCCCGCCGACTGGTGGGTGACAGCGAGGAGCAGGTGCCGGGGACCGCCCTGACCATCGGCGACCTCGTGGTCTGCGAGGCCGGCGACATCATCCCGGGTGACGGTGACGTCATCGAGGGGGTGGCCTCCGTCGACGAGTCGGCGATCACCGGTGAGTCGGCGCCCGTCATCCGTGAGTCGGGCGGTGACCGCAGCGCCGTGACCGGCGGGACGAAGGTGCTGTCCGACCGGATCGTCATCAAGATCACGACGAAGCCGGGTGAGACCTTCATCGACCGGATGATCAATCTGGTTGAGGGTGCCTCGCGGCAGAAGACGCCCAACGAGATCGCGCTGAACATCCTGCTCGCCTCGCTGACCATCGTCTTCCTGCTCGCGGTGGCGACCCTGCCGCCGTTCGCGGACTACGCGGGCACCCACCTGACGATGGTCGTGCTGGTGGCGCTCCTGGTCTGCCTCATCCCGACGACGATCGGCGCGCTGCTCTCCGCCATCGGCATCGCGGGCATGGACCGCCTGGTCCAGCGCAACGTCCTCGCCATGTCCGGCAGGGCGGTCGAGGCCGCCGGTGACGTCTCGACCCTGCTGCTCGACAAGACCGGCACCATCACCCTCGGCAACCGGCAGGCGTCCGAGTTCGTGCCGGTGCTGGGCACCACCGAGGCCGAGGTCGCGGACGCGGCCCAGCTGTCGTCGCTCGCGGACGAGACGCCCGAGGGCCGCTCCATCGTCGTCCTGGCGAAGGAGAAGTACGGCCTGCGCGAGCGTCACCAGGGCGAGCTGGCGCACGCCGAGTGGATCGCCTTCACCGCCCAGACCCGCATGTCGGGTGTGGACGTCGACGGGCGCAAGATCCGCAAGGGCGCGACCGGTTCGGTTATCGCCTGGGTGAAGGAGGAAGGCGGCACCGTGGCGGAGGACGCGGACACGCTCTCCAACGCCATCTCGCAGGCGGGCGGTACGCCGCTGCTGGTCGCCGTCAAGGACGATCAGGGCGCCCGCGTGCTGGGTGTCATCCACCTGAAGGACGTCGTCAAGGACGGCATGCGGGAGCGGTTCGACGAACTGCGCCGGATGGGCATCAAGACCGTCATGATCACGGGCGACAACCCGCTGACGGCCAAGGCGATCGCCGAGGAGGCGGGCGTCGACGACTTCCTCGCCGAGGCCACCCCCGAGGACAAGATGGCCCTCATCAAGCGGGAGCAGGCCGGGGGCAAGCTGGTCGCGATGACCGGTGACGGCACCAACGACGCCCCCGCCCTCGCCCAGGCGGACGTCGGCGTGGCGATGAACACGGGCACGTCGGCCGCCAAGGAGGCCGGCAACATGGTCGACCTCGACTCCAACCCGACCAAGCTCATCGAGATCGTCGAGATCGGCAAGCAGCTCCTCATCACCCGGGGTGCGTTGACGACGTTCTCCATCGCCAACGACGTGGCGAAGTACTTCGCGATCATCCCGGCGCTGTTCGCGGCCGTCTACCCGGGCCTGGACAAGCTCAACATCATGGGCCTGTCCTCACCCGACTCCGCGATCCTGTCGGCCGTCATCTTCAACGCGCTGATCATCGTCGCACTGGTGCCGCTGTCCCTGAAGGGCGTGCAGTACCGGCCGGTCAGCGCCGACAAGATGCTGCGGCGCAACCTGACGATCTACGGCATCGGCGGACTGATCGCCCCGTTCATCGGCATCAAGATCATCGACCTGCTCATCTCCCTCATCCCCGGAATCGGCTGACCGCCATGAACAACTCCGTATCCAGCACACTCCGGTTGCTCGGGGCGGGCCTGCGTGCCCTCCTCGTGCTGACCCTGGTGACCGGCGTCATCTATCCGCTCGTCGTCACCGGCGTGGCCCAGGCGCTGTTCCAAGGCAAGGCCAACGGCTCCGAGATCAAGGCGGACGGCAAGGTCGTCGGCTCGTCCCTGATCGGGCAGTCGTACAACCTGCCGCTGAAGAAGGGGCAGCAGACCCCGGACCCGGACCTGAAGTGGTTCCAGGGCCGCCCGGCCAACGGGCTCGGCGCCAACAGCGTCAACACCCAGTACAAGCTGCTGCTGTCCGGCGCGACGAACCTCTCGGCCGACAGCAAAGTCCTGATCCAGCAGGTCAAGGACGCCAAGGCCGCCGTCGTCAAGGACAACTCGGTGCCCGGCTACACGGTCACCGCCTCCGATGTCCCCGCCGACGCGGTCACGTCCTCCGGCTCCGGCCTGGACCCGGACATCTCCCCGGCCTACGCGGAGATCCAGGTTCACCGGGTCGCCGAGAAGAACGGCCTGTCCGTCGCGGCGGTGGAGAAGCTGGTCAAGGACCACACCGAGGGCCGCACGCTCGGCTTCATCGGGGAGCCCCGGGTGAACGTCCTCGAACTCAACATCGCGCTCAAGGACCTTGTGGCAAAGCATTGATGGGATGACGCGACATGCGAGGGAGTTGGCGGCCTGGAATCATCCCGGGTCCGTCAACTCCCGCCGTCATGACGTCGGTTGCCTCGCGTCCGGCGCCGCCCGGCCCGACGCACGACAGGAAAGGCACGCACCCATGACCAGGGTGTTGGTGGTGGAGGACGACCCGCAGCTCGTGCGGGCCCTCGTGATCAACCTGCAGGCGCGCAAGTACGGCGTCGACGCCGCGCCCGACGGGGCCACGGCACTGCGGCTGGCCGCCGCCCGCCAGCCTGACGTGGTGATGCTCGACCTCGGGCTGCCCGACATGGACGGCGTCGACGTCATCAAGGCCCTGCGCGGCTGGACCCGGGTGCCGATCCTGGTCCTGTCCGCGCGGCAGGGGTCCGATGAGAAGGTCGCCGCGCTCGACGCCGGAGCGGACGACTACATCACCAAACCGTTCAACATGAGCGAGCTCCTCGCCCGGCTGCGGGCCGCCGTCCGCCGCACCGAGGACACTCCGCTCGTCCCGGAGACGACACTGGTCGAGACCGGGGATTTCAGCATCGATCTGTTCGCCAAGAAGGTCGTGCGGGACGGACGGGACGTGCGGTTGACGCCGACCGAATGGCACCTGCTGGAGATCCTGGTGACCAACCCCGGCCGGCTGATCACGCAGAAGCACCTCCTGCAGGAGGTCTGGGGCGTCTCCCAGAGCACCAAGACCAACTACCTGCGGGTCTACATGGCTCAGTTGCGACGCAAACTGGAGACGGACCCCGCCCACCCCCGCTATCTGATCACCGAGCCCGGCATGGGCTACCGCTTCGAGGGATGACATGGCACGCGGAAAGCTCCGGATCTACCTCGGCGCGGCGCCCGGCGTCGGCAAGACCTACGCCATGCTCTCCGAGGCCCACCGAAGGATCGAGCGCGGCACCGACTGTGTCGTCGCGTTCGTGGAACACCACCACCGGCCACGCACCGAGGTGATGCTGCACGGCCTGGAGGAGATCTCGCGCAAGGAGATCGAGTACCGGGGCAGCACCTTCACCGAGATGGACGTGGACGCCGTGCTGCGGCGCGCTCCCGCCGTCGCCCTGGTCGACGAACTCGCCCACACCAACATCCCCGGTTCCCGCAACACCAAGCGCTGGCAGGACGTCGAGGAACTGCTCGCAGCCGGGATCGACGTCGTCTCCACCGTCAACATCCAGCACCTGGAGTCCCTCGGCGATGTCGTGGAGTCCATCACCGGGGTGCGGCAGCGGGAGACCGTGCCGGACGAGGTCGTTCGCCGGGCCGACCAGATCGAGCTGGTCGACATGTCGCCGCAGGCGCTGCGCCGCCGGATGGCGCACGGCAACATCTACAAGCCGGACAAGGTCGACGCGGCCCTGTCCAACTACTTCCGGCCCGGAAACCTCACCGCGCTGCGGGAGTTGGCGCTGCTGTGGGTGGCCGACCGGGTCGACGCGTATCTGACCGAGTACCGCAGCGCGCACCATGTCTCGACCATCTGGGGCTCGCGCGAGCGGATCGTCGTCGGCCTGACCGGCGGCCCCGAGGGGAGCACCCTGATCCGCCGGGCCGCGCGGCTCGCCGAGAAGGGCGCCGGTGGCGAGGTGCTGGCCGTCTACATCTCGCGCAGCGACGGCCTGACTGCCGCCTCCCCGAAGGAACTCGCCGTCCAGCGCACCCTCGTCGAGGACCTGGGCGGCACCTTCCACCAGGTCGTCGGCGACGACATCCCGGTCGCGCTGCTGGACTTCTCCCGCGGGGTGAACGCCACCCAGATCGTCCTGGGCGTGTCGCGCCGCCGGAGCTGGCAGTACGCATTCGGGCCCGGCGTCGGCGCCACGGTCGCCCGCGACTCCGGCCCCGACCTCGACGTCCACCTCATCACCCATGACGAGGCCGGCAAAGGCCGCGGACTGCCGGTGGCACGCGGAGCGCGCCTCGGACGGACCAGGGTCATGTGGGGCTGGCTCGTCGGCGTGCTCGGCCCGGTCCTCCTCACCTGGCTCCTCACCAGCGCCACCCCGAGCGTCGGCCTTGCCAACGACATGCTGCTGTTCCTCACCCTGACGGTGGCGGCGGCCCTGGTCGGCGGGCTGCTGCCGGCGCTGGCCTCGGCGGTCGTGGGTTCCCTACTGCTCAACTGGTACTTCACTCCGCCCGTCCACACCCTGACCATTGCCGACCCGAAGAACATCGTCGCCATCGCCATCTTCGTCGGGGTCGCCGTCTCCGTTGCCTCGGTCGTCGACCTCGCTGCGCGGCGCACGCACCAGGCCGCCCGGCTGCGCGCCGAGTCCGAGATCCTGTCCTTCCTCGCGGGCAACGTGCTGCGCGGCGAGACCAGCCTGGAGGAGCTGCTGGAGCGCGTGCGCGAGACGTTCGGCATGGAGTCGGCAGCCTTGCTGGAACGGGCAGGCGAGACCGATCCGTGGACCTGCGCGGGCAGCGTGGGACCGAGGCCCTGCCAGGACCCCGACGACGCGGACGTCGACGTACCGGTCGGCGACCACATGTCCCTGGCGCTCTCAGGACGCGTGCTGCCGGCCGCCGACCGTCGGGTGCTCGCCGCCTTCGCCGCCCAGGCCGCCGTCGTCCTGGACCGTCAGCGCCTGCGGCAGGAGGCCGACCAGGCCAAGGAGCTGGCCGAGGGCAACCGCATCCGCACCGCACTGCTCGCCGCCGTCAGCCACGACCTGCGCACCCCCCTCGCGGGCATCAAGGCGGCCGTCACCTCCCTGCGCTCCGACGACGTCGAGTGGTCCGAGGAGGACCAGGCAGACCTGCTGGAGGCCATAGAAGAGGGAGCGGACCGGCTCGACCATCTCGTCGGCAACCTCCTCGACATGTCCAGGCTCCAGACCGGCACCGTCACGCCGATACTCCGCGAGACCGACCTCGACGAGGTCGTCCCCATGGCCCTCGGCGGCGTGCCCGAGGACAGCGTGGAGCTGGACATCCCGGAGACACTGCCCATGGTCCACGTGGACCGGGGACTGCTGGAGCGGGCCGTCGCCAACGTCGTCGAGAACGCCGTCAAGTACAGCCCACCGCAGGAGAAGGTCCTCGTCTCGGCCAGCGCCATCGCCGACCGCGTCGAAATACGCGTGGTGGACCAGGGCCCCGGCGTTCCCGACGACGCCAAGGACCGCATCTTCGAACCCTTCCAGCGCTACGGCGACTCCCCGCGCGGCAACGGCGTCGGACTCGGCCTCGCCGTCGCCCGCGGCTTCGCGGAGGCCGTGGGCGGCACTCTGAGCGCCGAGGACACCCCCGGCGGCGGTCTCACGATGGTGCTCAGCGTTCCGACGGCACCGCAACGTCGGACGGAGCAGCCGGACCTGCCGGCCACGGCCACCTCCTGACGGGCGGGGTCCGAGGGACTCAGTCTTTGGGCGGCACGGTCTCGAACTCCTTTTCCACATCACGGGTGTCCAGTCGCAGCCGCCAGGTGTTCCGGCGGTGCGCGGCGGCCAGCGCGGCCTCCAGCGGCGACGGTGGCACGGCGAGGACGGGACAGGTGGCGTGCGCGAGGCAGTATCGGCCGACCGACGGCCGCAGCACGCGGCGCAGGAAACCACGGCGCCCGGTGCCGACGACGAGGAGATCGTCGTCGCGGTCGGCGATCTCGACGAGCGCCCGCCCGGGAGCACCCCGGGCGATGAGAGCCTGCCCCGGAAGCCCTGTGTCGGCGTTGCCGAAGATGTCGCGCAGCGCCGCGAGCAACCGCTCCCGCGCCAGCCTCTCCCACTCCCGGACGAGATGGGACGCAGCCAGTGGGCGATGCGCGGCGGGATCCCCGCCGGGCGGCTCCCAGGCCAGCACCGGCCACAGCTCGGCACCCCGACGCCGGGCCTCGCCCACGGCCAGACACAGAGCGGTCAGACTTCCCGGCGAACCGCTGACCCCGACCAGGACTCGTCGAGCGGTTGAGGGTGCGTCGGACTCGGACATCACTTCACCGTTCTTCACACGCCGACGGCGGTCCCGCGTCGGCGAACCTCATGGAAACCACGTCCATCTCACCTTCGCGCCGAGGCTTTCGAACAGCTCGCCGGCCAGTTCTTGGCGCCATTCTGACGGCACCCGCGAAGCCCCATCGTCGCTGGTGTCAGCGCCGCGTCAGTGTTCGCCCGATGCCCGTCAGCGTTGCGTCATGAGCCGGCGGATCACCACGCCGGTCGGGCATAGCGTCCCCGGTGAGCCCCGTTCCGCCTCCCCGCGTTCGGGGCCGTCAAGCCACTCGATCCGACCCGACCGAGGCCCGCTCGGACCTCGGTCCCCGGAGGTATTCCATGCAAGACATCCTGTGCGGCGAGGACCCGGAGCCCTCTGAACGGTTCCCGGCCGGACCTCTGTTCGTCCCCGTCCGGTCGGGACCCTCGGGGTGTGTGACGCGTGTCTTCCGCACCCCTCTCGGCGACCGTACGGCCGTCGGCTTCACCTCCGAGAACCGGCTGATCGCCACGCTCGGCCCCGGGCAGGCGTGGATCAGGCTCGCCGAGCCCGCGCTGCGCGCGCTGACCGAACCACTCGGCATCGCCACAGTCACGGTGGATCCCCAGTTCACGGCACGGGCCGCCCGGCCGGTGCACCCCGTCGTCCCCGCGCTCGCCCTGCGCGTTGCCTGAGAGGGGGCACGATGACCACCGTTCACGACACTGCCGTCACCACCTTCGCCGGTGACCTCTCGGTCTGGCCCGCGTCGACCACCGAGCCCCGCCCGGGTGACCTGGCGGTGGGCGGCGTACTGCTCGCCGAGGTCGCCGACCGCTTCGGCACCCCCGTCTACGTCCTCGACGAGGCCGAGGTCCGCGACCGGTGCCGCCTCTACCGGGACGCCTTCTCCGACACCGAGATCCTCTACGCGGCCAAGGCGTTCCTGTGCCGCGCGATGATCCACTGGATGCAGGAGGAGGGCCTCGGGCTCGACGTCTGCTCGGCCGGCGAACTGGAGCTGGCCGTCACCACGGGCTTCCCTGCCGAGCGGATCGTGCTGCACGGCAACGCCAAGTCCCCGCGTGACCTGGAGTCGGCGCTGCGCCTGGGCGTGGGCCGCATTGTCATCGACAGCCCGTCCGAGATCGCCCGGCTGGCCGCCGCCGTCGGACCCGACGGGCATCAGAAGGTCATGGTCCGGGTGGTGCCCGGGATCAGCGCGGGCGGCCACGAGAAGATCCGCACCGGCACCGAGGACCAGAAGTTCGGTCTCAGCATCTCCGACGGGTACGCCCAGCACGCCATCGCCCGGATACTCGACCAGCCACAGCTCGAACTCACCGGCCTGCACTGCCACCTGGGCTCCCAGATCACCAGCGTCAAGCCGTATCTGGCCGCCGTGCGGCGCATCGTGGGGCTGATGGCACGGCTGCACGAGCAGCACGGCCTCCTCCTGCCCGAGCTCGATCTCGGCGGCGGACACGGCATCGCCTACCGCCCGGGTGAGCAGGCCCTGGACCTGACCACCCTGGCCCGCAAGGTCCGTGCCGAGCTGGCCGAGGCGTGCGCGGCGGCCGGGCTACCGGTGCCCCGCCTGATCATCGAACCGGGGCGGGCCATCGCCGGACCTGCGGGCATCGCGCTGTACCGCGTGCTCGCCGTCAAACGCACCGGCTCGCACACGTACGTCGCCGTCGACGGCGGCATGAGCGACAACCCGCGGCCCGCCCTGTACGGAGTCCGCTACGCGCCCCGTCTCGTCGGCCGCCGCACCACCGCGGACCGGGCTCCCGTCACCGTCGTCGGCCGGCACTGCGAGGCCGGCGACGTGCTCGCCACCGACGTCGAACTCCCCGCGGATGTCCATCCCGGAGACCTGCTCGCCGTCCCCGTCGCCGGTGCCTACCACCTGTCCATGGCCTCCGGGTACAACCTGGTCGGCCGCCCGCCCGTCGCGGCCGTGCGCGACGGTCACGCCCGGCTCCTGGTGCGCCGGGAGTCCCTGGACGACATCCGCAGCCGCGACGTCGGTCTGTAGCCCCGCGTCGCATCCCTTTTCTGCCTCCGGGCGAGCGGCGGCCCGGCCCTCGCCCGGAGGCGTCCCAAACACTCGTTATGCAAGACATGTGAGGTCGCGGTGACCGCGGAGAACATCGTCGGGCTGATCGTCGCGATCGGCCTGCTGGCCTACCTCGTGGTGGCCCTGATCAAACCGGAGCGCTTCTGATGACCGCGCCCGCACCCGTGCGAGAGAGAACCGAAGACGTCGTACGACCACCCGGTCCGGGCCCCGCGCGGCGGATCAGCGGCGGTCTGCTCGACCCGAAGCAGCTGTGGCTCGCCCTGCCCGCCGCGCTGCGCAAGCTCAACCCGGTGACACTGGCCCGCAACCCCGTCATGTTCGTCACGGAGGTCGGCGCGGCTCTGACGACGGGGATCGCGTTCGCGCATCCGTCCCTGTTCGGCTGGCTGATCGCCGTCTGGCTGTGGCTCACGGTCGTCTTCGCTAACCTGGCGGAAGCCGTCGCCGAGAGCCGCGGCCGGGCCCACGCCGACACCCTGCGCGCTATGCGCCGTCAGACCGTCGCCCGGCTGCTCCGCGGCTGGCGGCCTGCAGCCGCGGAGGGCTCGTACGTCGAGGAGGGCGTGGGTGCCGGGGAGTTGCACCGCGGGGACTTCGTGGTCGTCGAGGCGGGGGAGTTGGTGCCCGGCGACGGTGACATCGTCGAAGGCGTCGCGAGCGTTGACGAGTCGGCGATCACCGGTGAGTCCGCGCCGGTGATCAGGGAGGCCGGCGGCGACCGCTCGGCCGTCACCGGCGGCACCCGGGTGCTGTCGGACCGCGTCGTCGTCCGGATCACCCAGGAACCCGGCGAGTCCTTCCTCGACCGGATGATCTCCCTCGTCGAGGGAGCCAACCGGCAGAAGACCCCGAACGAACTCGCCCTGAACCTGCTGCTGGTCATGATGACCTTCGTCTTCCTGGTGGCGGTCCTCACGCTGCAGCCGATGGCGATCTTCTCGAAGGACTTCGCGAGTGCCGCGCACGACACGGCGGCGCTCAACGCCGACGGCGTCACCGGGATCGTCCTCGTCTCCCTGCTGGTCTGCCTGATCCCCACGACCATCGGCGGGCTGCTGTCGGCGATCGGCATCGCGGGCATGGACCGGCTGGTGCAGCGCAACGTGCTCGCCATGTCGGGGCGCGCGGTCGAGGCGGCCGGCGACGTCAACACACTGCTGCTCGACAAGACCGGCACCATCACCTACGGCAACCGGCAGGCGACCGCGCTGTTGCCGGTCGGCTCGGTGACGGGGCGTCAACTCGCCGACGCGGCCGTGCTGTCGAGCCTGGCCGACGAGACCCCCGAGGGCCGCTCGATCGTCGACCACGTGAACCGGCACCTCGGCTGGGAGGGGACCGTGCCGGACGACGCGGAGTGGGTGCCCTTCTCCGCGACCACCCGGATGTCCGGCGCCGACCTGCCCGGCGGCCGCCGGGTGCGCAAGGGGGCCGCCTCGGCGATCGCCGGCTGGGTGCGGGACAACGGCGGCACCGTGCCGGCCGCCCTCGACGCCGCTGTGCAACAGGTCTCCGCCTCCGGCGGCACCCCGCTCGCGGTCGCCGAGTACCTGGGCGAGGGCCCGGCGCGCATGCTGGGCGTCGTCCACCTCAAGGACGTCGTCAAGCCCGGTCTGCGCGAACGCTTCGCCGAACTGCGCCGGATGGGCATCCGCACCGTCATGGTCACCGGCGACAACCCCGTCACCGCCCGGGCCATCGCCGATGAGGCGGGCGTCGACGAATTCCTCGCCGAGGCCACCCCCGAGGACAAGCTCGCCCTCATCAGGAAGGAGCAGGCAGGCGGCCACCTGATCGCCATGACCGGCGACGGCACCAACGACGCCCCTGCCCTCGCCCAGGCCGACGTCGGCGTGGCGATGAACACGGGTACGTCGGCCGCCAAGGAGGCCGGCAACATGGTCGACCTCGACTCCGACCCCACGAAGATCATCGAGATCGTGGAGATCGGCAAGCAACTCCTGATCACCCGAGGGGCGTTGACCGCGTTCTCCATCGCCAACGACATCGCCAAGTACTTCGCGATCCTCCCGGCGATGTTCGGCGGGGTCTACCCGGCGCTCGACGCGGTCAACATCATGCGGCTGCATTCGCCGACCTCCGCGATCCTGTCGGCCGTCATCTTCAACGCGGTCATCATCGTGGCGCTGATCCCGCTCGCCCTGCGCGGTGTCCGCTACCGGCCCAGCAGCGCCGACGCCCTGCTCACCCGCAACCTGTGGATCTACGGCATGGGCGGACTGATCCTGCCCTTCCTCGCGATCAAATTCATCGATGTCGCCGTCGTCCAGTTCATCCCCGGGATCTGACCATGAACTTCCTGTCCAAAACACCCTCCTGGGTGGGCCACCACGTGGCCGCGATCCGGGTGGTCGTCGTACTCACCGTCGTCCTGGGACTCGCCTACCCCCTGGGAATGACGGCACTCGCCCAGGTCCCCGGACTTCGCGACCAGGCGCACGGCTCGGAACTCTCCGGAGGGGGCAGCAAGTTGATCGGCCAGTCCTTCCTCGACAGGAAGGGCGCCCCGATCCCGTACTACTTCCAGACCCGCCCCTCCGACGCCGGCACCGGATACGACGCCTCGGCCTCCGCGGCCGGCAACCTCGGCCCGGAGTCGACCGTCGACGTACTCGGGCCCGACGGCAAGCAGAGCCTGCTCACCCAGGTCTGCGCCCGCAGCAGGGCGGTCGGCGAGCTGGAGCACGTCGACGGGTCCCGTCCGTACTGCACGGCGGACGGCGTCGGCGCGGTGCTCGGCGTCTTCCGCGACGGCGGTACCACCGGCCGGGCCACCCGCGTGGTCAGCCTCGACCAGGCATGTCCGGCAAGGCCGTTCATCGCCTCGTACGAAGGCGTCGCGGTCGAGTGCGCCAAGCCCGGCGTCGATTACGGCAAGACCGTGGTCACCCCGATCCGCGGTGACGCCCCCGCGCACCCGAAGGTCCCGGCCGACGCCGTCACCGCGAGCGCGAGCGGCCTCGACCCGCAGATCAGCCCCGCCTATGCGAAGCTCCAGATCCCGCGCGTCGCCCGAGAACGCGGGATGAGCGAGGCAGCCGTACTCAAGCTGATCGCGCAGTACACCAGCGGCCGCGGCCTCGGCTTCCTCGGCGAACCGGACGTGAACGTCGTCGAGTTGAACGCGGCCCTCGACCGTACCCACCCCATGAAGGGGGCCTGACCTCATGTACGCCTGGCTTCAGGCCACCCTGATCCTCGCGCTCGTCGTCGGACTGCACGTCCCGCTCGGCGACTACATGGCCCGCGCCCTCGACGGCGGCCCGCACAGACGCGCCGAGCGCGTCCTCTACAAGGTCTGCGGCATCGACCCGGACGGCGAACAGGACTGGCGGCACTACCTGTTCGCCCTGCTCGCCTTCAGCGTGGTCGGCATCGCCGCGCTGTTCGCCCTCTTCACCCTCCAGGGCAGGCTGCCCTGGTCGACCGGCCACGCGGGCATGCCCTGGCGGCTCGCCCTGCACAGCGCGGTCAGCTTCACCACCAACACCAGCTGGCAGAACTACGCGGGCGAGTCCACCACCGGTCACCTCGCGGTGATGGCGGGCCTCGGCGTGCAGGCGTTCGCCTCGGCCGCCGTCGGCATCTGCGCCGCGCTCGCCCTGATCCGGGGCCTGGTGCGCCGCGACACCGACCGGCTGGGCAACTTCTGGGTGGACCTGATCCGTACGATCTTCCGGGTCATCCTCCCGCTCTCCATCGTGTTCGGCATCGTCCTGATCGCCCTCGGCGTCCCCCAGAACCTCGCCGGCGCCCACACCGCCACCACGATCGCGGGCGGACAGCAGACCCTGCTCGGCGGCCCGGTCGGCTCCTGGGAGCCGCTGAAGCTGATGTCGGGCGACGGCGGCGGCATCTTCAACGCCAACAGCGCCCACCCCTTCGAGAACCCGTCCTCGATCACCAACGCGATCGAGATCGTGCTGATGCTGCTGATCCCGACGGCCTTCATCCGAACCTACGGCCGCATGATCGGCTCCCTGCGACAGAGCTGGACGCTGCTCGCGGTCGCCGGCATCCTCTTCGGCCTGCTCCTGACCGTCGGCACCCTCGCGCAGGGCGCCCACAACGGCACGGTGACCCAGGCGGTCGGCGGACAGTACGAGGGCACCGAGACACGGATCGGCGTCCCCGGCTCGACCCTCTTCGGCATCGCCGCCACCGGATCGGCGGACGGCGCGGCGAACTCGTCCTACGACAGCTTCTCCAGCATGGGCAGCGGGGTGCTGCTGTCGGCGATGATGCTCGGCGAGATCGCCCCCGGCGGCACCGGCAGCGGGCTGTACGGCCTGATCATGGCGGTCATGATCGCCGTCTTCGTCGGCGGCCTCATGGTCGGCCGCACGCCCGAGTACCTGCGCAAGCGGATCGGCTTCCCGGAGATGCGCCACGTCGTCCTGTACGCGCTGGTCGCCCCGACGGCCGTCCTGGGCTGTGCAGCCCTCGCGATCGCGCTGGGGGAGGGGCAGTCGTCCATGGGCAACCCCGGGCCGCACGGACTGACGGAGCTGGTGTACGCGTACACCTCCAACGTCAACAGCAACGGCAGCGCGATGGCGGGCTTCAACGGTGCCACCGACTTCCACAACCTGCTGATGACGGTCGCGATGCTGATCGGCCGTTACGTCCCGATGGTGTTCCTGCTCGCCCTCGCCGGCCGGCTGGCCCGCCAGCAGCCGGGCGTGGTCACGGTCGGCACGCTCCAGGCCCGCGGTGTGAACTTCGTCGCCCTGGCCACCGGCGCGGCCCTCATCCTGGCGCTCCTCAACTTCCTGCCGGCCCTGTCCCTGGGCCCGCTGGCGGAGGGGCTGCTGTAAATACCCCCGAGCGGGTCGGCATTCCCGCAGGCCGGCCGACCCGCTCGGGCACCCCTCTGCTCGACGGCCGACGCCATGCCGAAACGTTTCGAGAACCGACACCCCCGCTACCAGCAGTCCGATCAACGCATCGGTAATGTCCGCACTGATGCACGGGACGGGGCCGTCACCACGATGGCCAGCGAGGAGGAGAGGTTCACCATGGCCGACAGCCGGCAGGAGACCGCGTCGGCGGAGCCCCCGGAGGCGCACAGACAGCTGGCGCGCGACTCGGTGCGGCTCGCCGTGGTGATCGGCGCGCTCGGCGTCGTCTTCGGCGACATCGGGACCAGCCCTGTACAAACTCACGAAAGTGTCGGCCGTCAAGGCCCGCACTACGGCCATCAATCAGCTCAAGGCCGTCCTTGTTACTGCTGATCCCGCTTTACGGGAAGAACTGGCCGGACTGGGCAATGCCGAACTTTTCCGTACCTGCGCACAGTTCACCGATGCGCGTGGTTGCGAGGAGGCCGGCGCGGAGTCGGTGCTGCAGGCCACTCGGATCACGTTGGGCCTGCTGGCTCACCGGATCGGCCAACTCTCCGAGCAGATCCGGGACGTGGAGGGTCGTCTTGCCCGGCTCGTGGAATGCCATGCACCGCAGCTGCTCGACGTAGTGGGGATCGGCCCGGACACGGCGGTCGCTTTGCTGATCACGGTGGGGGACAATCCGGAACGGCTGGACAACGAGGCGTCGTTCGCCGCGCTCCACCGCATCGTGTTCACCCGCTTGAGGGTCGACGCGCGCACCCAGATCTATTACGAGCGCCGGATCAAGGAGGGCAAGACCCGGCGCGAAATCGTCCGCTGCCTCAAACGCTACGTACGCAGCCCGGGAGGTCTTCCACCTGGTCAAACAGCTACAGTCAGCTCCCCGCTCATAGGGGCAGTGTGATAGCTGGTGATACGGCGAAGTCCCGTCGGGAAACCATCCCGACGGGGCTTCGGCACGGAGCGGCCACGACGGAGTGCGGCGCCAGCCATGGCAGTGTTCGGAGCCAAGCTGCGCGGCGTAACGAGGCCCAGCCGGAGCGCCCGGCACGGTTGTTCGCTTCAGCTCGCGGAACTGCTCTGCCTGAGCAACGAATTGGATGAGTCGCTCGACAGGCCAGTGGGCGCGGGCCTGCTCAAAGTCCTGCGCGAGAGTGCTCCAGACCATGTGTTGTTGGTGTGTGTGCTGCGAACGACCGGCCAGGCTGCCGGGGGCATGACTTCCCGGCCGGTCACTGCTTGCGACTGGTCGCTTCAGACGAGCGCCGGTGCGGGAGCGGGCAGGTAGGGGGTGATGTTGCGCCAGGCGCGCTCGATGTATTCCTCCTTCTCGCCGACCGGGGCGACATAGTGCAGCGCACCTTCGGCAGCGTCGTTGCCCTCCAGGCGGGCGATGATCCAGGCGGCGAGGTACTGCGAGGCGAAGCAGCCACCGGCGGTGGCGATGTTGTCCTTGGCGTAGAAGGGCTGGTTGAGCACCTCGACGCCGGCGGCGATGACCCAGGGCTTGGTGGTCAGGTCGGTGCAGGCGGGGATGTCGTCGAGCAGGCCGAGCCTGGCCAGCACGAGCGCGCCGGAGCACTGCGCGGCGATGAGTTGGCGCGAGGGGTCCAGGCCGCGCAGGATGTTCATGATCGCCGGGTCTTCGACGACCTCGCGGGTGGTGATGCCACTGCCGACGATGACGGCGTCAGCGGCGCACGCCTCCTCGAGAGTGGACATCTGTTCGATGACCACCCCGTTCCTTGACGTCACCTTGGGGCCGGGGGTGGCGATGGTGACGCGCCAGTCGTCGGTCTTGATGCGGTTGAGCACGCCGAGCGCGATCAGGGAGTCGAGCTCGTTGTAGCCCTCGAAGGTGAGGATGGCGATGTGCATGGCGGCCGTCCTTCCGGATGAGTGGGGCTTGACGGTAAGGACCCGCGAACAGGACAGTCAAAGAATTGTCATGGATACAATCCGGTGCATGGCAGCCTCGCGGTACAAAAAGCTGGTCGACGCGCTCGCATCCGACATCCGGACAGGCCGGCTCGCCGCAGGCGTGCGGCTGCCGACACACCGCGAGCTCGCCGCCCGCGAAAGCATCGCCCTGGTGACCGCGACTCGGGTCTACGCCGAGCTGGAAGCGATGGGCTTGGTGAGCCGGGAACAGGGCCGCGGCACGTTCGTGCGAGACATCGCGGTTCCCGCCGGCCACGGCATCGATCTGCACGTCGTCGCCACGGACGTGGTCGATCTCAACTTCAACTATCCGTCGCTGCCCGGCCAAGCCGATCTCCTACGGCAGACTCTGCGAGAGGTGGCCACCTCCGGCGAACTCGACTCGCTGCTGCGCTACCAACCCCATCGAGGACGTCCCCAGGACAGAGCCTCGATCGCCCGGCACCTGAGGCGTCGAGGGATCACTCCTGACGCGGACCGGATCCTCATCGTCAACGGTGCGCAGCACGGCCTGGCCATCACCGTCATGGCCGCGCTCAGCGCCGGCGACGTCGTCGCGGTCGACGCCCTCACCTACCCGGGTTTCAAGGTGCTCGCGCATGCCTTCCATCTCGACCTGGAGCCCATACCCACAACCACCGACGGGCCGGATCTCGATGCCCTCGAGAAGCTGTGCGCGACCCGCCCAGTGCGCGCGATCTACACCATGCCAACCCTGCACAACCCTCTGGGCTGGGTCATGCCGACAACCGACCGCACCCGTCTGATCGAGATCGCCCGGCGGCACGGTCCGCTCATCATCGAAGACGCCGCATACGCCTACCTGGTCGAGGACCCTCCACCGCCTCTGGCCGCAAGCGCACCGGACATCACCGTCTACGTCTCGACACTGTCCAAGAGCATCGCCACCGGCCTCCGCGTCGGCTTCGTCGTCGCCCCGCCGTCCAGGGTGCCGTCGCTCGAACGCGCGATCAGGGCGACCACATGGAACACCCCGGCCCTCACCACCGCGATCGCCTGCCGCTGGATCGAGGACGGCACGGTGGACCAGTTGGAAGCGCAGAAACGAGAGGACGCCAAGGCCCGCCAAGCACTCGCCAGACGAGAACTGGCCGGCCTCCCCCTCACCGGCCACCCCTCGTCCTACTTCACATGGCTGACCCTGCCCGACGACGCACGCGCCGATCGCCTGACCGCCACCCTCGCGCGTCAGCACATCTCGGTCAGCACGGCGGAGCCCTTCACCACCACGAAGCACACGCCGCAGGCGCTCCGCCTCGCTCTCGGCTCGACCGATATGGACAGTCTCCAGTCGACGCTGCGCACAGTGCGACGAGTCGCCCACGAGGACGCCCACGCCTGAACCCCACTCGACGGGCCGACTCCCGCCGCACCGGCCTGCGGACGGGAAGCCGTCGGCGCTGGTGTGGGGCCGGTCGGCCTGGGACCCGAGTGCCGGTGTCGGAAGAGGCCGCCCGTGCGCGGTTGAACCTTCATGAATCGCCGTCTAGGGTGTGACGTGAAAATTCAAGTGAGGGGCCGGCCCATCGCCGGCCGCTGGGCGTCGACCGTTTCGTGCACGTCACACGCGACGAGACCGTCGGCCGCCGACGTGGGCGAGCCGTGTCTCCCGCACGCTCTCAGTCACCTTCAGCCGGCGCCTTCTTTTCCCGAAGTGGGTAACCTTCATGTCCCGAACAGCCTTCCAGGCTCCCGGTGACGCGCACGCCAACCGCTGGAAAGCGCTCGTCTTCATCGCGCTCGCCCAGCTGATGGTCGTCCTCGACACCACCATCGTGAACATCGCCCTGCCTTCCGCCCAGCAGGACCTGGGCATCTCCGACGGCGACCGGCAGTGGGTCGTCACGGCCTACGCTCTGGCCTTCGGCGGTCTGCTCCTGTTCGGCGGCCGGGTATCCGACTTGTGGGGCCGTAAGAAAGCGTTCGTCATGGGCCTGGTCGGCTTCGCCGCCGCCTCCGCGCTCGGCGGCGCGGCAACCACCGGCCCGGCGATGTTCGGCGCCCGCGCTCTCCAGGGCGCCTTCGGTGCCGTGCTCGCCCCCGCCGCGCTCTCCCTCCTTGCCGTGATGTTCACGGACGGCAAGGAGCGCGCCAAGGCGTTCGGCATCTTCGGTGCGATCGCCGGTGGCGGCAGCGCCGTCGGCTTCATTCTCGGCGGCGTGCTCACCGAGTACATGGACTGGCGCTGGACGTTCTTCGTCAACATCCCGTTCGCGATCGCCGCGGCGACAGGTGCCTACTTCGTGGTCCGTGAGCCCGAGGGCAGCCGTAACCGCTCCCCGCTCGACATCCCCGGCGTCGTCCTGTCCACCCTGGGCCTGGTCTCGCTGGTCTACGGCTTCACCCGGGCCGAGTCCGACGGCTGGAGCGACACCACGACCATCTCTTTGTTCGTCGCGTCGGCGGTCCTGCTCCTCGCCTTCGTGATCACCGAAGCCAAGCTCAAGGCCCCGCTGCTGCCGCTGCGCGTGGTCATGGACCGCAACCGCGGCGGCGTCTACCTCTCCCTCGGCATCGCGGTCATCGCGACGTTCGGCAGCTTCCTGTTCCTGACCTATTTCCTGCAGGTCGTGAAGGGCTACTCGCCGGTCGAGAGCGGATTCTCCTTCCTGCCGATGGTCGCGGGCATGATGGTCGGCTCGACTCAGATCGGCACGCGTCTGGGGACCCGCGTCCCGGCCCGGTTCCTGATGGGTCCAGGCTTTCTGGTGTCTGCGGTCGGCATGTTGCTGCTGGCCCGGCTGGAGGTCGGCTCGTCATACGCCTCGACCGTCCTGCCGGCGCTGGTGCTGCTCGGTCTCGGCATGGGTACGGCGTTGCCGCCCGCCATGTCCCTGCCCACCCTGGGCATCGAACCCGGGGACGCCGGTGTCGCCTCCGCGATGATCAACACCTCGCAGCAGGTGGGCGGCGCGATCGGCACCGCCCTGCTGAACACGATCGCCGCCTCCGCGACGACCTCGTACGTCAAGGACCACATCGCCGATGCTGCGACGAAGCCGCAGCAGCAGCTGGTCCAGCTGCAGGGTGTGGTGCACGGCTACGCCAACGCCCTCTGGTTCGGCGTCGGCGTGCTGTTGATCGCCACGGTCATTGCCCTGACCCTGGTCAACCGCCGCCCGGCCGGCGAGGACGCCGAGGTCGAGGTGGCGGTCCCGGTGGTTGCCCATTGAGACACCGGTCACCCCCTGAGGAAGGGCGCGAGGAGGGCATGGCCCGGCGCGGTACGCCGCAGTACCCTCGACGCCCTGGTCGGTGAGCACCGCGCACCGGTCGCGCTTGTCGGAGGCGCAGTCCTCGACTGGCCGGACGTCCCCCACGCGTGGCGTCCCGCTGCGGCAGCCGAGAGGCGGGGTGGTGTCCTTGCGGGGTTACTTCCGCTGCTCCCAGTGATCGATGCGCTCGCTGATCTTCTCGGCGGCGGTGCGCAGGTTGTCCAGCTCGGCGGGGTCGAGCACGTCGAAGACGAGGTCGCGTACCCGGGCCACGTGCCCCGGGGCGGCCTCGGTGAGATGGGCGTGGCCGGCCTCGGTCAGGATCGCGTGGGTGTAGCGGCCGTTGGTGGGGTCGGGTTCGCGGCGGACGAAGCCCCGGCGTTCCAGCCTGCTGATCATGTGGGAGAGGCGGGACTGCTCGGAGTTGGCGAGGACGGCCAAATCGCTCATCCGCATGCGGTGTTCCGGCTGGTCGGACAGTCCGGCAAGGACGTAGTACTCGATGTAACTGAGGTCTGCGTCCTGCTGCAGCTGCGCTCCCAGGGCGGCAGGCAGTCTGTGCAGCATCATGGCGAACTGCTGCCAAGTCTCCCGTTCTGCCGGGGTCAGCCAGCGGGGCTGATCGTTCGACGGTTGAGGCTTTTCAGGCATGCCCGGAGTCTATCCGGCATGAACGTTCACGAGACGCGGTTCAGGCTTGAATCTTCATGAGCCAACGGTCTAGGCTATGACATGAAAATTCAAGTGAAGGGTCGGCCTTGTAACGGTCGACCCGTCAAGGAGAAGACCACATGAGTGACCTGAAGATCGCCGTCATCCTCGGCAGCACCCGGCCCGGTCGCAACGGCAAGGCCGTCGCGGACTGGGTGGTAGACCGCGCCGGCGCCCGCGCCGGCGTCGAGTACGAGCTGGTCGACCTGGCCGACTACCCGCTGCCCCACCTGGACGAGGCCATCCCGCCGGCCATGGGCCAGTACCAGGGTGAGCACACCCAGGCATGGGCGGCCAAGATCGCCGAGTTCGACGGGTACATCTTCGTGACCCCCGAGTACAACCACTCCACCTCCGGCGTACTCAAGAACGCGATCGACTACCTGTACGGCGAGTGGAACAACAAGGCCGCCGCCTTCGTCTCCTACGGTTCTCTCGGCGGCGCCCGGGCCATCGAGCACCTGCGGGGCGTGGCCAGCGAACTGCAGCTGGCCCACGTGCGTCAGCAGCTGTCCTTCTCGCTGTTCACCGACTTCGAGAACTTCTCCGTCTTCAAGCCGGCGGAGCAGCACGACGCCGCCGCGACCACTCTGTTCGACCAGCTGGAATCCTGGGCCCGCGCCCTCAAGACGGTCCGGGTCTGACGCCCTGGCCAGCCGGAAGGCGGGCGAGAGGACTGCCATCGCCGTAGCCGAGTGCGAACGCGAACGCCACGCCAGCGGCCTGTCTGGTCGGCTCCGCGGCTGAGCCCGTAGCGGGGCCCTGGTGACCCAGGGCCCCGCTACCGGCGTGATCCAACACAGAGGCTGAGTGCCGCTGGGTCGCCGAACCGCCCGGTCTGCACCTCATCATCGGCATCATCTGCGCCACCCCTCGAGGAGCAGCAGGGCCTCACGTCCCTCGCTTCCCGCCTATCGGTTTCCCGCCGCGGACCGCGCGGACAAGGCCCGACGACGGCTACGACCACGACGTGACGCGTCCTCGGTTACTTCGAACGCGGCGCCATCGGGTCGGCTGCGCCCACAGAGGCATCGTGTCGTCCACCCGCTCGGCCGTCAGGAAACAGATCTGTTTCCATGTGTGTTACATTCGCATCATGGCTAGTGAAAACACCAGGCACCGCTTGGTGGAGCACGCCACCGGCCTGTTCCACCGTGAGGGGTACCACGCCGTGGGCGTGGACCGCGTTGCCGCCGATCTGGGAATCTCGAAGAAGACGCTCTACAAGCAGTTCAGGTCCAAGGGCGACCTTCTGACGGAGGTCCTTGAGCGGTGCCACGACATGGCCGTGCGGGACTTCCCCGACGAGACCGATGACGCCACACCACGTGAGCGGCTGCTGGGAGTCTTCGACGCGCAACGCGTCCATGGCGAGGCTCCCGGGTTCTCCGGCTGCTTCTTCGTGAACATCGGCACCGAGTTCCGCGACCCGTCGCACCCTGCGGTGCGGCAGGCGCGCTCCCACAAGGACCAACTGCACGGCTATGTGCGCCGCCAGGCCGAACGCGCCGGGGCGTCCGAGCCGGAGGTACTCGCGGAGCAGCTCGTCGTGCTGCACACCGGGGCGGCCGACTACACCCTGCTCACCGGCCACTACCCGGATACCGTGCGCGCGGCGGTCGAGGCCCTGCTGACCGCCCACGGCATCGACTAGGCAGGCCCGCCCGTCCGGCGTCGGGCGGCGGTACACATTCCCAAGAACACAGATCACAGCCGGCCGATGCCGGTTGGAGGGACCAACCATGCCCAATTTGACCCATCGACTCGCCCTGCCGGCCTTCACCGCCCGCAACCGCGTGTTCATGGCACCGCTGACCCGCATGCGCGCCGCCCAGCCCGGCGACGTCCCCACCGACCTCATGCGCGAGTACTACACCCAGCGCGCCGGCGCGGGCCTGATCGTCACCGAAGGCACCCAGATCAGCCCCGAAGGCAAGGGCTACCACGCCACCCCGGGCATCCACTCCGAGGAGCAGGTCGCCGGGTGGCGCCGCATCACCGACGCCGTCCACGAAGCGGGCGGCAGGATCGCCCTCCAGCTGTGGCACGTCGGCCGCATCACCCACCCCGCCGTCCACGGCGGCGAGCCGGGCGTCTCCGCCAGCGCCCTGCCGTTCAAGGGCACCACCAGGATCCAGGGCCCCGACGGCAACCTCATCTCCGTCGACGCGCCCACCCCGCGCGCCCTGGCCACCGACGAACTGCCCCGCGTCGCCGACGACTACCACCGTGCGACCCTCAACGCCCGCGCCGCCGGCTTCGACATGGTCGAGATCCACGGCGCCAACGGCTACCTCCTCCAGCAGTTCATGTCCACCAGCAGCAACCACCGCGAGGACCAGTACGGCGGCAGCCTCGACAACCGCGCCCGTTTCCCCCTCGAGGTCGTCGACGCCGTCGTGGACGCCTGGGATCCGGCCCACGTCGGCATGCGCATCTCCCCCATGATCAAGGCCCGCGGCCTGGACGACAGCGACGGCCTGGAGATGGGCCTGCACATCGCCGGTGAACTCAACCGGCGCGAACTGGGCTACCTCCACCTGGCCGAGCCCGACTGGGACGGCGGCCCGGCACTCGACGACGACTTCCGCATCAAGCTCCGCGAGGCGTACGACGGTGTCATCATCGCCGCCGGCAACTACACCCCCGACAAGAGCGCCCGCATCCTGCGCGCGGGCTGGGCCGACGCCATCGCATTCGGACGCCTCTTCATCGCCAACCCCGACCTGCCGCGCCGCCTCGCCGTCGGCTCCCCGTTCAACGAACTCCGGCCCGCGGTCATCTCCGGCGGCGACGCCACCGGATACACCGACTACCCCTCCCTGATCGGCTGACCGGCCGTCGCAGGGCCCGTAACCGAACAGTCCTCGGCCCGAGCGCGCTGGCGGTGTCGCAGCTCCAGTACGGCGATCGGCCCGTCGGCGCTGTTGGTCGCGAACGCGGTGAGCCGCAGCCCGTCGGCGTCGGTGATGCGCAACTGGGCTCCCGGATGGCGACGTTCCTTGCGACGATCAGCCGCATCCCCTTGGGCCGGCTTTTCAGGCAGTCACCGGTGAGTTCGGCGACCCAGGCTCCGTCCCGGATCCCACCGCCCGGTTCGATCGCCGGCGTCCAGGCGGGGGCGGGGACCTTGAGCACAGCCTGGTGAATCTGTTCGGTGATGATCATCCCGACCGAGTACGACATTCGTGACCGCCCCGCCATGCAACGGCCGGGCCTGAGCGCGAGGCCGAGGTGCTCGCGCTCGTCGCCCGTGGGCTGTCCAACAACGCCATCAGCCAGGAGCTGAACGTAAGCGAGGCCACGTGAAAAGCCACCTGCTGCACGTGTTTACCAAGCTCGACGTCAACGACCGAACAGCCGCCGTGACCGTCGCACAGGCCCTTGGCTGGCTACCGCTCCCCTGGCGGCCCCCAGTTCGGGATCGGCCCGACGTTGAACGTCCGGGTCACCGTCCGCCGCGCAATGCGCCAGGCGCCGTCGTGGCGGCGGTACTCGTCGAGATAGGTGGCTCCGCCGGTGACCCAGGTGGTGTCCTGGAGCTGGATGTGGACGATGACGTCGCTGCGGCCGGTAGCGGCCTCCACGTCGACGTCGAGATTGACCGTTCCGTGCGACATGGCCGGGAACATCTGCCACTGCCGTTCGACGGTTTCGCAGATCGCCTCGATACCGGTGAACACCATGTCGGGGCTTAGCTCCCACACAGCGTCCGGCGTCCACACGCCACGCCAAAGCTCGAGATCGCGCAGGTCGCCCGCGACGCAGTACTGGTGCGCCGCGCGGCGCAGGGCAAGCTCGGTCTCGACCCGTTCCAGCCGGGCGATCACCTCAGAAATGTCACTCATGAAAATTCATGATACGGCATCACGCTTGAATCTTCATGAGTTGCCGCCTAGGGTGTGACATGAAAATTCAAGTGAAGGTTCGACCCCGCGTCAGTCGGCGAGCGTCGACCGCTTCGTGCACTGTCATCTGCTGCCGTTCGTGGACGGGCAGCGGCCTCCGGCCGGCTCCGGGCGCCGGTCGCGGTCACGTGACGTGAGCTCAAATGCCGGGTGGAGGGCTCGAGTCGATTGCCACGGCGACGGTGGAGCGATACGCGCACGACATCACCGCCGCAAAAGGCAGGGCAGGCCGCTCAGTGGGCCTCCGTTCGGCGCGGAGGGCCCCGGGAAGGTCTCCGGTCCTCGCAGCGAGGCGATGCGGAAGGAACATGCGTTGACAGAGCAGTTGCGGCTGATGGCGGTCCACGCGCACCCGGACGACGAGTCCAGCAAGGGTGCTGCCAGCATGGCGAAGCATGCCGCTCAGGGCGTGGAGGTCCTGGTGGCCACATGTACCGGGGGAGAGCGCGGCTCCGTTCTCAACCCGAAGCTGCAGGGCAACCCGGAGGTCGAGGCCAACCTCCAGCAGGTGCGGCGCAAGGAGATGGACGCCGCCCGCGAGATCCTCGGCATCAAGCAGGCCTGGCTGGGGTTCGTCGACTCCGGTCTGCCGGAGGGCGATCCGCTGCCTTAGCTGCCCGAGGGCTGTTTCGCGCTGGTGCCGGTGGAGGAGGCGGCCGAGCCGCTGGTCCGGCTGATCCGGGAGTTCCGCCCGCACGTGATCACCACGTACGACGAGACCGGCGGTTACCCGCACCCCGACCACATCATGACCCACACGATCACGATGGCCGCGTTCGAAGCGGCCGGGGACCCCGACGCCTACCCGGAGTCCGGTGAGCCCTGGCAGCCGCTGAAGGTGTACTACAACCACGGCATGTCGATGGCCCGGATCCGCGCCCTCTACGCCTACCTGATGGAGCACGGCCACGAGTCCCCCTTCGGCGAGTGGATCGCCGACTGGGACAAGGAGGGCCGCAAGGAGCGCGAGTTCACCACCCGGGTGCAGTGCGCCGCCTGGTTCGATGTGCGCGACCGGGTGCTGATTGCCCACGCCACCCAGATCGACCCGGACGGCCCGTGGTTCCTGGTGCCACTCGACGTCCAGCGCGAGATCTGGCCGACCGAGGAGTACGAGCTGGCCCGCTCGCTGGTCGACACCTCGCTCCCTGAGGACGACCTGTTCGCCGGTATCGCCGCCGACATCACCGTCTGACCCTGCCCTTGCCGAAGACCCCATCCGCTCGGGTGGGAGGCGGCGTCTCGACTTCGCGGAGCTTCGCGGCCGACCTCGCGCCAGGATGCCTGTGTTGACGCTGATCAGCACGGCAGTGTGGCCGTCCGTCGACCGGAACGTCGGCCGCGGTCCGCAGATGGTGCACCCGGGTCGCCTCGGCCCCGCAGCACGAGTCGGCTCTCGCTTGAATATTCATGTGTCACGTCTTAGGATGTGACATGAAAGTTCAAGTGTGAGGTCGGCTTCGCACCGGACGGTGAGCGCCGGCCGCTTCGTGCGTTAGGGAGAAGACATGTCTCGTACTGTGCAGAGTGTGCCTAGGGTGGGCGGGAAGGCCCGGAACATCGTCCTGTGGGTCCTTCAGATCGTTCTGGCCGGCGTGTTCGTCATGGTGGGGGCTTCGAAGTTGGCCGGCGCGCAGGACATGGTCAAAATCTTCCAGGACGTCGGTGCCGGGCAATGGCTTCGGTACGTCACCGGCTCCTTGGAGCTGGCCGGGGCCGTCCTGCTGCTCGTTCCCCGACTGAGTGCCCTGGGTGGTCTGATACTCACTGGAGTCATGACGGGCGCATTCCTGACCTGCTTGTTTGTGATCGACGAAAGTCCGGTACCGGCAGCGGTGCTGCTCGTCCTGGCGGCAGTCGTCATGTGGAACCGCCGTGAGCTCACGCTCGGCGTCGTCCGCCAAGGCGGGACGTCCGCTTGATCGGTCCGGGCCCGGCCAGAGGGCCCGGCCTCCGTTGCTCATGAAGTCGCACGGTGCCGTCCGCCGCGTAGAGCGGCAATGCCGGAGCGCTTTCGCGCACGTTGCCGGACTGTTGCGGAGCTGAACGGGAGCAGGTCCAAGAGGAGGGCATGTGACGGTCGAAGTGAACAACGCGCCCGGAGCGAACCGCTATTAGGCCCGCGTCGATGGAGCGGCCAGGGTCGCGGGCGTCGCGGAGTACATCCGTATGTCGGCAACGGCTGAATTTCACCCGTTGCCGAGACCGTACGGCAAAAGTCGTTGCGTTCGTGCACACCGAGGTAGCGCCGGAGTATGCGGGCAGGGGAGTCGGGTCCGCCCTGGTCCGCTCCGCCCTCGACGAGACACGCGCCTCAGGGCTCCTGGTACTGGCCACATGCCCGTTCTTCGCGGGCTGGATCGCCCGCCACCCCGAGTACCAGGACCTGCTGTACCAGTCGCGCAGCAAGGTCAGTGACTGAACGAACGACCGAGCAGCCGAACACAAGGTGAAGGAGTCCCGATGAGCGGCAGATCCGAGAAGAAGGCGTACGAGGGGCAATCGATCACGGTCACGTTCGAGGCCAGGCGCTGCCTGCACGCCGCCGAATGCGTCCGTGGCCTGCCGGAGGTCTTCGACACGGCGAAGCGCCCGTGGATCCAGCCGGACGGTGCCGCGGCCGACCGCCTGGCCGAGGTGGTGCGGCGCTGCCCCTCGGGCGCGCTGCAGTACGAACTCGCGGACGGCGGGACGGAGACCCCGGACCGGCCCGCGCGGATCGTCCGCGGCTCCATCGGGCAGCTGACCGTGCGCGGTGAGTTGAGCGTGGAAACCGCGGAAGGCCCGCGCGCCGAGACCAGGGCGATCCTGTGCGCCTGCGGGCAGAGCGGCCATCAGCCGTACTGCGATCACTCGGGGCCCTGCGGTGAGTGATGTCGGGGTGACCGTCCTGCGGAAGCAATGGCCCGGTCCGCGTCGCCGCCGACGGCGGGAACGGATCGGCGGGCACCCTGTGCCAGCCGGATCAGGGCCTGCCTGAAGGACGTCTACGTGCTGCCGCGCGGCATGCTCCCGCTCCTCCAACGGCCCCATCATCGACGGCTTTCGGCGCCCCCGCCGAAGAGACGACAGCCGCCGGGCCGCGGTTCTGCCGCGGGGACCAGGGTGGGGGCACCGGCTCGCTTTGAACGCCCACGCTTGAAGTTTCATACGTCGCCGACATAGGATGTGATATGAAATTTCAAGTAAGTGGGCGCTGCCCTGTACCACTTTCAAACAGTCTCGAGTGCTGCCGAGGAGTCCCACCGTGTCATCCACCCAACAGGCCCCCATCGGCGTGGGCATCGTCGGTCTTTCCGCCAGGCGCGGTTGGGCTTCCCAGGCCCACCTGCCCGCGCTGCAACGGCTGGACGGCTTTGAGCTGCGCGCACTTTCTGCGAGCAGCGCCGAGTCCGCGCGGCAGGCCGCGGAGAAGTATGGAGTCGCGCGGTCCTTCGGGACGGCCGGCGAACTGGCGGGCGCCGACGAGGTCGACCTGGTAGTGGTCACCGTGAAGGTGCCGGACCATCGGGAGATCATCCAATCCGCCCTGGCTGCAGGGAAGATGGTGTTCTCCGAGTGGCCATTGGGCAACGGACTGGCCGAGGCCGAGGAGCTGGCGACCACCGCTGCCGAGCGCGGGGTGCACACTTTCACCGGACTGCAGGCCCGGTCCGCCCCGGCAGTGCGCTACCTGCGCGATCTGGTCGCCGACGGCTACGTGGGCGAGGTGCTCTCGACGAGCCTGGTGGCCTCGGGCGGAGGCTGGGGAGCGGTCTTCCCTGAAAACGGAGCCTACCTGCTGGATCGCGCCAACGGCGCAACCATGCTGACCATCCCGTTCGGGCACACCATGAGTGGCCTGACCATGGTGCTCGGCGATGTCGAGAAGGTCACCGCTGTCACCGCCACCCGCCACCGAGAAGTCAAGGACCCGCAGTCCGGCCGGGTCTACCGGCCCGACGTCGCCGACCAGGTGGTGTTCGGCGGCGTGCTCTCCTCCGGCGCCGTGGCCTCTGTCCACTACCGCGGCGGCATCTCCCGCGGCACCAACTTCCACTGGGAGATCAACGGAACGGACGGCGACCTGGTCGTCACCGGCGACACCGGACACCTTCAGTTGGGCGAGTTCGCCATCGAAGGGGCGCACGGATCCGACGCCGAGCTCAGCCGGCTCACCGTACCCGAGCGGTACTTCGACCCCGAACTCCAGGAGCTGCGCGGCACCCCCGCATACAACATCGGCGCCGCCTACGCGCAGATCCGGCGTGACCTGACGCACGGCGGATCCGAGGTGCCCGACTTCGCCCACGGAGCCCGACACCACCGACTGCTCGACCGGATCGAGCGCGCGGCGGAGCACGCCTGACCCCTCAGCAAGGCGGCTTCGCCACGCGGCGGGAATCCGGGGCGCTTCCGGCATGGCCCATGCGTGGACAGACGCCACCCCGTGGGCAAGCCAGAAGAGCCCTGAACTGCTGGAACGCTCAAGACCCAAGGAGACTCCGAAAGCCGCGGGCGCGGGCGATGTCCATCGCTGGGCCTGGCACCGGCTTGACTGCTGCCGCTGCAACCGGCTTCAGCCACGGCCGCGGCGTCGCCGCACAGACTGCGGTCGGTTTCCGGGACCGTACAAGAGTCCCACTGTCTGCGGATACGTCTGAGTCCGAAGAAGCGGCATGTGCCGGCCGAGGGCGAAGTCGCAGGTAAACGGATCCGCCGCGATACCGCCCGCCAACTCGGCTTCGGACGGGGCACCCACGGCTGCGTCCTCTGACAGGGCATCACCTGGATGTCGCGCAGGTCATGCTAGGTGAGGGGCGCACCCCACAGGCTGTCCTTGCGGGAGCTGAAGGAAAAGCAGCGGGGTTCCGGCGCCGCTGATGGCGGCGGCTGTCGCGTTGTCCCCGTACTTCGGCGGGCCGGATGCTTTTGTGGAGCGGGCGTTCAGTAGGTGGGGCCGTAGGGGCTCCAGTGCCCGAGGAAGGGTTTCAGGTCGTCGGCCCGTGGGTTGGGAATGTCGGGCAGCCGGGGCCGTGTGTTCAATGGGTCGAGGCGCTCCACGGTGGCTGCTGCCCAGCTGATCCATGCTTCGGCCTCGGTTCTGGTCTGCCCCGGTGGCATGGCCTCGACTCGTGTGCGTACCGCGCTTACGTACTCGGTCAGTCGGGTGGCGTGGCGCCATGCCGCTTCCTGGGCTTCAAAGTGCCTGACGCGGTACGCCTCCGCGTACCGGATGCGGGCTTGTTCCATGGCGGCCTCCCCGCGCATGCGCTTCTGGCGTGCCGCTTCGGCCTCGTCCTGGCGTCTGCGTTCGGCGGCTTCGCCGCGAAGCGTGACCTCCAGTGCAATCTCGGCGAGCTGCTCTTCGAGGGCGCGGCCGGGAGCGTCGGCCCATTGGCTCGCCCGGTGTGGCTGGCCGCCGCTGACGATGAAGCGGAGGCGTTTGGACGGGGTGTAGTCGAAGCGGGGGATTCTGACCCAGGAGTGTTTCTTGGCCTCGGTGAGTTCCTTCTCGGTGGCGACGTGCTCGGTCCGGTCCTGTTCCTGAAGGACGAGAAACCCCACGGGCTGGCCCTGTGCGGTGATGGTGAAGTGAGGATGTGCCCTGCGGCGCCGAGGAGACGGGGGTGCGAAGCCGGTCTGCCCCGCCGAGCAGGTGTGTCCTCCGGCCTCGGCGGCGCCACACTGCTGCGGACCGTCTTCGAACAGCCCGACACCGACGCCGTCCAAGCCCAGATGCGGCACGGTACCCACCTACCGTTCTCCGTCTATTAGCCCCACTCGCGGCGTGCGGTGGCGAAGCCGGCCCGCTCCCAGGCGGACCTCGAGTCGTGGTCGGCCTCGTCGACGACGGTGTACAGCGGTGCCGCCAGGTCCGCCAGCATCGCGTCGGCAATGCGGTCGAAGACCGCGCCGTGCCACGCATCATTGCTGATGAAGAGCCGCCCGTCGGGCCGACGTGAAGCGACGCCGCGGCCGACCGTCAGGTCGTCCTCCACGGCGTGCCACTGCGTGTCCGAGACCCGAGTGACCACGACCGGATGGTTGTCCGTGCCCGGAGTGGAATGCACAAAGTTCATAGGTGTTGCCTCTCAGGAGTGCCTTGTTGAGGCGCTCCCGGCGACACCTACGTCAATCGCCCACCGTGACGACATGGGGGAGCACCCACATGGATACAGCCTTCATGGGTCTCACCTCCTCGCGTTCTCTCACGGCTGCCCAGACGCTATCAGCGGGGGCCGGTCAGCCCAACGCATTTATCCGGAGCTCTTGGTGTCCATACCGGGCCGGGCGGCGCCGTGGCCGTGTTCGCCGCCCGGCCCGGGCCCGTCACGAGTGCGGGATGCTCGTGGTCGCAGGTGTCGTCGATGCCGTAGGTGTCCCAGGCGGGGAACGGGTCCCTGGGCGGCAGGCTCTCGCCGTCGGCCATGAGGCAGTCGGTCAGTGCCGCGTGCAGTGCGTCCGCGTGCAGGTGCGTGCCGATGAAGACCAGTTCCTGGCACTCGGGGCTGTCGGCGTCGCGTGCAGCCGAGGGCTCGAAGCGCGCGACGGAGCCGGCCTGTGACCACAGGCCCGTCACGTGCGGACGGCTGGCGAGGGTGAAAAAGCCCTTGGAGCGCAGGATCTGTCCGTATGCGCCGCTGTCGAGTTCCTCGGTCACCAACGTCCACAACCGACCCGGATGGAACGGCAGTCCGGAGCGGAAGACGGTGGAGGAGATGCCGTACTCCTCCGTCTCGGGGACGTGGTCACCGTTGAGCTCCCGCACCCAGCCGGGGGCCTGTTGGGCGCGTTCCAGGTCGAACAGCCGGGTGCCCAGCACGTCGCCCACCCTCACCCTGCCGTGGACGGCCGGGACGACACGTGCGGCCGGGTTGAGGCGGATGAGCGTCGCCCGCAGCCGGTCCGCCGCTTCCTCGTCGACGAGGTCGAGCTTGTTCAGGACGATGACGTCGGCGAACTCGATCTGGTCCATCAGCAGGTCGCTGACGGTGCGTTCGTCGTCCGCGTACTGGTCCAGGCCGTGCTCGGCGAGTTCGTCGCCGCTTGCCAGCTCGGGCAGGAAGTTCGCGGCGTCCACGACCGTGACCATGGTGTCGAGGCGGGCGAGGTCGCCGAGGGTGGCGCCGTCGTCGCGGGCGAAGGCGAAGGTCGCGGCGACCGGCATGGGTTCGGAGATGCCGGACGACTCGATGAGCAGGTAGTCGAAGCGGCCCTCGCGGGCCAGCCGGTCGACCTCCTGAAGCAGGTCGTCGCGCAGGGTGCAGCAGATGCAGCCGTTGGTCATCTCGACCAGGCGTTCCTCGGTACGCGACAGGGCCGCCTCGCCGCCCCGCACCAGGGCGGCGTCGATGTTGACCTCGCTCATGTCATTGACGATCACCGCGACACGCAGTCCCTCGCGGTTGCCGAGGACGTGGTTGAGGAGGGTGGTCTTGCCCGCGCCGAGGAATCCGGACAGGACCGTGACGGGCAGTCGGCCAAGGGGATCGGACGGCATCAACGCTCAGCCCTCGGGGCGCAGCAGCCCACGCTCGTACGCCTTCACCAGCCGCTGAGGCACCAGGTATGACACTCCGTCGACGGTGACCGGCACGAGCGCCGGCGTGCTCGCCTTCCACTGGGCGCGGCGGTGGCGGGTGTTGCTGCGGGACATCTTCCGCTTGGGAACAGCCATGGGAGTCCTCCTGGTTGGGGTGGCGAGTAAAGGCTAGATGAAAATGAACACCATTACGAAGTGATATGGTTCACGCTTCCATGAATTCAGGAATTTGTGTACCGTCGACGATGTGCTGACTGTTGCCTCCGACATCGAGGTCCTGGTTCGGTTTGGCCGGGCGCTCGCCGATCCGATCCGCTGTCGCATCCTGCTCACCCTGCGGGAGGCACCCGCCTATCCCGCCGACCTTGCCGACGCGCTGGACATCTCGCGCACCAGGCTGTCGAACCACCTGGCGTGCCTGCGTGACTGCGGCCTGGTCGTCACCGTCCCCGACGGCCGACGCACTCGCTACGAACTCGCCGACGACCGCCTCGGCCACGCGCTCGACGACCTGCGCACCGCCGTGGTCGCCGTCGAGGGCGACCGCACGTGCGTCGATGCCGAGGAGAAGGGGTGCTGCTGACCATGAGCGCAGAGGCATCCCTGTCCCTCGGCCCCGACCCGGCCAGGCGCGGCGCACTTGCCCGGCGGATACGGCTGCTGGTCGCCGCGACCATCACCTACAACGCCGTCGAGGCGGCCGTCGCCCTCACGGCCGGGGCCCTGGCTTCGTCCACCGCGCTGATCGGCTTCGGCCTCGACTCCGTCATCGAGGTCTCCTCGGCCGCCACCGTCGCCTGGCAGTTCTCCGCCCGCGAGCGCGCGGTGCGCGAGGCCAGGGAGAAGACCGCGTTGCGGATCATCGCGCTGTCGTTCTTCGCGCTCGCCGCCTACGTCACCGTCGACGCCGTACGGGCCCTGACCGGCGCAGGAGAGGCCACGCGCTCCCTGCCCGGGATCGTGCTGGCCGCCCTCTCGCTCGGGGTCATGCCGGTGCTGTCGGCGGCCCAGCGCCGCGCCGGACGGGAACTCGGCTCCGCATCCGCCGTGGCCGACTCCAAGCAGACCTTGCTGTGCACCTATTTGTCGGCGGTGCTGCTGGTGGGTCTGGTCGTCAATGCCGTGCTCGGCTGGTCGTGGGCCGATCCGCTCGCGGCCCTGGTCATCGCCGCGGTCGCGGTGAAGGAGGGGCGCGGTGCCTGGCGCGAGGAGGGGTGTTGTGCGACGCCGGCGGCCGTCGCGCCGGGCGCGGGCCGGCGGGAGGAGGATGCCTGCGGCTGTGCTCCGGGGTGCGACTGCTGCCCTTGACGAAGCCCACTCCGGAGGAAGTGGTGCCGGGGTTCACCGGGGCTGGTCCGCCGCCTGCCGTCGGCCGCAGTCCGGGCACAGCCCGGACAACTCCACCGTGTGCCGGACGTTCGCGAACCCGGAGGTCTGTGCGATGGTGTCGGCCCACTCCTCCACCGGGCCGGAGTCGACGGGCCGGCTCAGGCCGCATTCGGTGCAGATGAGGTAATGGCGGTGTTCGGGTCCCGGGCGGTAGCGGAAGAGGCGTTCACCGCTGGTGTCGCGGACCATGTCGGCCCGGCCGACGCCGGCCAGGGCGGTCAGTGTGCGGTAGACCGTGGAGAGGCCGACTGACGAGCCGGCGGCGGCGAGTTGGTTGTGCAGGGCCTGGGCGCCGACGAAGCCGTCGGCCCGGACGAGTGCCTCGACCACGGTGGTGCGTTGCTGGGTGAGGCGGCCGATCAGCGTGACGTCGCGCGACGGGGTGGGGGTGCACTGGCGGTCGGGTGCCATCGGGTGCCTTCGCTCATGTGCCGGTGGGGACGGCGGTTCGCGTAAGAGGACCGGGGGCGGGCCGTCGTATCAGGAAGGTGGCGGCGTATACGGCCGTGGCGGCGGCCATGATGGCGAAGCTGGGCGGCATCTTCGGCACCGTGTACGAGGCGAACAGCCCTGCCCACATCTCCAGTACCGCCAGGCCGGCGGAGAGGGCGAGTGCCCGGTAGGGGCGGTCGGTGAGCCGGATCGCGGCGCCGGCGGGGGCGGCGAGCAGGCCGAGCAGGAGCAGGGAGCCGACCGCCTGGGTGGCCTCGGCGGCGCTGATCCCGGCCAGGGCGAGGAAGCCGTATCCGAGCAGCCGGACCGGTACCCCGCGGGCGGCGGCCACGGCCTCGTCGAGCGTGGCGAACAGCAGCGGCCGGGCGATGAGGACCACCAGCAGGCCGACCCCCGCGGCCACCAGAGCGGCGACGGCCGCGCTGGCGGAGGAGATGCCGAAGATGGAGCCGAACAGCACACTCACCCCGGCGGTGCCGTTCGTGGTGCTGCGCGAGGTCGTGTAGAGGGTGATGAAGAAGGCGCCCAGGCCCAGGATCCAGGAGAAGACGCTCCCTATGACCACGTCGTCGGGCCGGGCCTTGCGGCCGAGGGTGCCGAAGAGCAGAGCCATGCCGATGGTGGCGGCGAACAGGCCGACGCGAAGGTCGGCGCCGAAGGCGAGGGCAGCCATCGCGCCGGTGAAGGCGACGTGGCTGAGCGCGTCGCCGGTGAAGACCTGGGCCCGCAGCACCAGGAAGTAGCCGACCAGTCCGCAGGCGGCGGCGATGGCGGTACCGGCGAGGAAGGCGTGAAGGAAGAACGGGTGGGACAGCGGGGAGGCGGCGAGCAGGACAGTCATGCGATCACCTCCTTGGCGGTGGGCGTGGCCCCGGCCCGGGTGCGACTGAGGACCTCGCGCAGCGAGCGCCGGCCCAGCGCGAGCAGGTATCCGGCGAAGGCGATGGTCGTCACGAAGAAGCCCAAGGGGTAGGGCGAGTAATAGGCGGCGGTCAGCCCGAGCCAGGTCGCGGCGAAGGCCAGCAGGACGGCCAGGGCCAGGCTCAACGCCGGGCGGGCGGTGAGGACTTGCGCGGTGGCGGCCGGGATCACCATGAGGGCGAAGACCAGGAGGGTCCCGGTGATCTGGCTCGCCTCGGCGGTGGCCGCACCGAGCAGGACGAGGAAGACCACCGACAGGGCGCGCACCGGCACCCCGCGCCCGGCGGCGACCTGCGGGTCGACGGACGAGAACAGCAGCGGCCGACCGATCAGCGCCAGCACCGCGAGCACCACCGCGCCGACCACCGTCAGCACGGTCACCTGGGAGGAGGTGATGCCCAGGAAGGTGCCGAAGAGGATGGTCTGCGGCCCCTCCAGCAGCCCCCGGTACAGGGCGGTGAACAGGAACCCGGACGCGAGCAGGAACGCCTGCACGGTCCCGGTCAGCGCCGACTCCTCGTGCTCACCGCCGCCCCGCAGGGCCGCGATGACCAGCGCGGCGGCCACACACAGCGTGAAGTAGCCGTAGACCGCGCTGAACCCGAGCAGGAGCGCCCCGGCGGCGCCGGGGAAGGCGATGGCGGAGACGGTGTGCGCGGCGAAGGTCTGTCGCCGCAGCACCACGAACCACCCCACGACCGCCGAGACCACGGCCACGACCGCGCCGGCGCGGAACGCGTTGACCATGAAGGGATAGGACCACATGTCCTGGAAGTCGGTCAGGAGGTTCCACGACCAGGTTGGTGCCCCTGTCTCAGCCAGCAGCATGACCGCTCCCCGGGGTGTCGTGCCGGTCGGTGTGCACGGCCGGTGCCTCCGGCTGGCCCACGACGACCAGCCGCCCGTCCGAGGTCTGCAGCACCTCGACCGGTGTGTCGTACAGCCGGGTCAGCGTCTCGGAGGTGATGACCTCGGTCGGTGTGCCTGCGGCGGCGCCGCCCTCGGCCAGGTACACCACGCGGTCCAGGTGGTGGAGTATCGGGTTCACGTCGTGGGCGACCATGACCACGGACACGCCCTCCTGGTGGCAGACGCGCCCGATGAGTGCTGCGACGGCGCTCTGGTTGGGCAGGTCGAGGCTGTCCAACGGTTCGTCGAGCAGGAGCAGTTCGGGCCTGCGGACCAGTGCCTGGGCGATCAGTAGACGCTGCTGCTCGCCGCCGGAGCACTGCCCGATGGGCCGGTGTGCGTAGGCCGACGCTCCGACCAGCTCGATCACCTCGTCCACCCGCGCGCGGTCGGCCCGTCGACGTGCGCTCGGGAAGGGCAGCGGCACTCCCCATCGGTCGCCGTCCAGGCCGAGGCGCACCACGTCGATGCCGCGGATGCGCAGGGTGGCGTCGAAGCTTCGGCGCTGTGGCAGGTAGCCGATGCGGTCGTTGGCCTGTCCGGGCCGGGCCCCGAGGACCCGTACGTCTCCGGCCGCCGCAGGCAGGGTGCCGAGCAGAACCTTGATCATGGTGGACTTGCCGACGCCGTTGGGGCCGAGCACGGCGGTGAACTCGCCGGTCCCGATGCGAAGGTCCACCCCCGACCACAACGTTCGGCCGCCGACCCGCACGGCGGCCCCGCGCAGGGCGACCACCGGATCGCTTCCGGTTCCTGTGGCCGTGTCGTGCCCCCCGCTTCGGCGGCCGGGGACACTGTGGCCGCTGGTGTGTGTGACGGCTTCGCGGGCCTTCGCTATCGGGTTCATGGCTTCAGTTCACTTCCCGGTGGCCTTGGCCAGGGCCTGCTCGATGCCCTGCAGCTGGGTGGTCTGCCACTGCTGGAAGGAGGCCCCGGCAGGGCTGAGGGTCTCGGTCACCGTGGCGACCGGGATGCCCTGGGCCTTGGCCTCCTTGACCTGCGCCTGCACGTCCGGCGTGGAGTTCTGGGAGTTATAGACGTAGATCTTGATCTTCTTGTTCTTGATCTGCTGGTCGATGGTGGCCTTGTCCTTGGCCGTGGGGTCGGAGCCCTCGCTCATCGCGTCCAGGAACGTCTCCGGGGTGAGCATCTTCAGTCCCAGACCGTCCGACAGCGGCGTGACGATGGACTCCGAGGCACCGATCGGGGTGCCCGCGTACTTCGCCTTGATGCCGGCGATGAGCTTGTTGTAGCCGGCGAGGGTCTTCGTCTCGAAGGTCTTCTTCTGCTGGTCGAAGTAGGCCGCGTCGGCCGGGTCGATCTTCTTGTAGTCGGCGGTGATCTTCTCGATGACCTGGTGGACGTTGTCCGGGGAGTACCAGCGGTGCGGGTTGCCGCCCGGCTTGATACCGACCAGGTCGCCGACCTTGAGCTGGGTGCGTCCGCTGCCGGGGTTGGCGGCGAGCAGCTTGTCGGCCCAGGCGTCGTAGCCGATGCCGTTGACGATCGTGTACTGGGCGCTGGCCACGGTGCGGGCGTCTGCTGCGGTCGGCTCGTAGTCGTGGGGGTCGGTGTCCGGGTTGGTGATGATGCTGTTCACCTTCACGTGGCTGCCGCCGAGCTGGGAGGCGATGCTGCCCCAGAAGTTCTCCGCTGCCACCACCTGGATCGTGTTGCCCGAGCCGTGTCCGCTGCCGGTAGCGGCGGTGTCGGTGGTGTGCGAGGAGGAGGTCGAGCAGGCGGTCGCCGTCACGGCCGTCAGGGCGGCCGTCGCGGTGACCAGTGCGATCCTCGCGACGGGCCGGGCGGAACGGGAGGCGGGGGCGGTGGACATGCGGGAGCTCCTTCGGGCGATACCGGTCGCGCTACGGACAGGCGTCGGCTGCGTGGCGACACCTTCGACGCTAGATGGAAATGATTTTCAGATCAATGCCAGATGAAAACCGTTGCCATCTTTTGACCGGGCGTACGACTGCTCCGGGGCTGCGCAGGTAGGGGGGTGCGCCGGATGCCTCCGGGACAAGCCTTGGCGGCCGTCGCTCACGAGGACCGGGTGTCCTGGTGGGCGACGGCCGCCAAGGGGCAAAGTGGCGGACCTGACTGCCGAGCGCCGGTTCCGGCATGCAGCGGTCGCGATCGGCAGTGGTTCAGCAGTCGCGGAACTCTGGTGATTGGTTGAGGATCTGCGCGCGCGGGGAGGTGAAGCGGGTGTGGGTGGCGCTGCCGCGCGCCTCGGAGTGGAAGGCGGCCACCCGGTGGCAGTTCTGGAAGGCGAGGACGATGCCGAAGTGCCGTTCCAGGCTGCCGCGGATGGCGTCGCTGGACAGGGCGCGCAGGAGTTGGCCGCGCTCCTTCTCGGAGGGCGGCGGGGTCTGGTTGTCGGCGAACTCCGCCGTGCCGGACCTCAATTCCTCGGCGAGGCGGGCGATGAGGTCGTAGGCGTACGGCAGGGAGGTGCGCGCCGTTTCCACGAAGTCCTGCTCCCGTACCTCGCCGTTCTCGGCTTCGGCGAGGAGCTGCGGGGAGACGTCGAGTGACATGAAGGGCTGTCCTGTTCTCTTGCTCTGGGTTTTGGTCTTGGGGAGTGGGGGTCAGGCGAAGGCGGTCAGTGATGCGGGGCCGTGGCGGAAGTCCGGGTCGACCTGGCCGGCGAGGTCTTGGCCGGTGGCTTCGTTGGCCCAGGCGGCGGCGTTGCGCAGGTGGAAGTCCACGGCGTGCTTCTGGAAGGCCGCCCAGTCCTTGGGGCGGGCGTCCACGGCCGCGCGCAGCAGGTCCAGGGTGCGAGTGTTGTGCGGCTCCAGCTCGCTGTGGCTGCGGCCCTGGTCCTGGGCGCGCACGTAGGAGGACTGCTCGCAGTGCGCGAGCAGATCGTCGCCGACGTGCTTCTTGAGGAAGAGCAGGTCGTCCTCACCGGTGACCTTGTTGCCGACGATGGCGATCGGGATGCCGAACTCGGCCGCGTGGTCGCGGTACTGGCGGTACACCGAGACGCTCTTGCGGGTCGGCTCGACGACCAGGAACGTCATGTCGAAGCGGGTGAACAGGCCGGAAGCGAAGGCGTCGGCGCCGGCGGTCATGTCGACGACGACGTACTCTCCGGGGCCGTCCACGAGGTGGTTCAGGTACAGCTCGACCGCGCCGAGCTTGGAGTGGTAGCAGGCCACTCCCAGATCGCTCTCGTCGAAGGTGCCGGTCACCATGAGCGGGACGCCTGCGACCTCCTGGACGTGGTGGCCGTGGATCTCGTCGTCGCCGAGCAGCCGCAGCAGCCGGGAGCCGCGTCCGGGCGGGGTTGTCTTGACCATGGCGTCGCGGGACGGGATCCGCGGATTGGTGCCCCGCAGGTAGTCCTTGATCTCGCCGGTGCGCGCGCTGAGCGGCGGGGCGGCGAAGAGCTCGTTCTCGTCGAGGCCGAGGGCGTGGGCCAGGTGCTGGTTGATGTCGCCGTCGATCGCGACGACCGGCGCCCCCGAGTGCGCCAGGTGGCGGGAGAAGAGGGCCGACAGGGTCGACTTGCCGCTGCCGCCCTTGCCGACGAAGGCAACACGCATGGCTAACCGCCACCCCCGCTGTTGAAAATGGATGTCATGAGCATAGGCTGGTGATGCGGCCAGGCGCTGTCAAATCCCCGGTGTGTCAACTTGCTGACAGCTGTGGCGGGTTGGGTCTCCGCGGCGGCAAATAGGGGGACCTCTTTCACTCATGCGGAGGAAACACGGAGATGAGCGATACCGCCGGCGACCGTCAGAGCCGCCCTTTCACCCTTGTCGTCTGCGGCTCATGCCCTGCCGCCGCGAGGGGAGGGGCGATGAACGGGCTGCGTCACGCGGTCCGGGAGTGCCCGCACGCGGTGATGGTCTCCACCGGTTGCCTGGGAAAGGTGCTGCATTGCCAAGGCGGCCGCGGGCTGCAAGGCGCTGTGCAGCCCTGCGGGATCGACCGCAGGCCCACTGGGATGGTGGTACGCCTCGGTCCGCTGGTGACGGAAGCCGACGCCGAGGCGGTGGGGGCGTGGCTGCGGGCCGGGATGCCCGACGACGGCACACTGCCCGACCGGCTCCGGGCAGCCCCGGCGCCGCAGCAGGTCGCCCACCTCAACTGACGTGCTGCTCCTGGAGGTGTGCGTCAGTCGAGGTCGCGGACGCCGAGGCGCAGGTGCTCGATGTGGTGGACGGCCTGGTCGAGGAGTCGGGCGACGTGGTCGTCGTAGAGGCTGTAGACGATGCGGCGGCCGTCGCGGCGGCCGGTGACCAGGCCGAGGGCGCGCAGCAGGCGGAGTTGGTGGGAGACGGCGGACTGTTCCATGCCGATGACGGCGGCGAGTTCGCCGACCGGGTAGGGCCGTTGCCGCAGGGTGGTGAGGATCAGCAGGCGGGACGGTGTGACCAGGGCCTGGAGCGTTGTGGCGACGGAGGCGGCGGTGGCTTCGTCCAGCCGGGCGGCCGCGTGGACGTCGCGGCCGCCGGCGTCGAGGTCATCGGCGTGCACGGGCGCGGGCCTCGCGCGGTGGGCGGATGAGCTGGAGGGCCAGGGCGGTGGGCGGTTCGACGATGCCGGGTCCGCCTTGGGCTGCCCAGCGCAGCAGGTCGTCGGTGCTGTCGTCGTCCATGGCGAAGCCGACCCAGACGGCGCGGCCTCCGGCGCGGCGCCCGGCGGTGGAGGGCTGGACGACGATGACGTTGGCCTGGTCGCAGGGGCCGAGGCAGTCCGTCGTGCGGACCTGGAAGCCGTGCTGTGCCGCGCCGGCGCGCAGGCGTTCCAGTTGCCAGGCGTGGTCGATGCTCGGGTGCTTGCGCGGGTTGCCGCAGCAGCAGCCCCGGCACACGACTAGCGTGCAGGGGCGGGGAGCGGCTGCCCGGATCACGGCCCGGTTCACAGCGCGTTCCGGGACGGCACGCCGTACGTCCGGATCCGTCCGTCCCGCCAGGCGACGGCCAGCAGGTGCGGGTCCGTCCAGGCCAGTGCGGCGACCGCTTCGCCCGTGCCGTCCAGTTCGCGCGCCGGGCGCAGGCGTGCCTGGGGCCGCCCGGCCGTGGCGTGCCACAGGGCTACGGTGCCGTCGGCGCCGCCGCTGGCCAGATGCCCGGCCGCGCCCGGCCGCCAGGCGAGCGCGGTGACCGTCTCGTGGCAGCGCAGGGAGCGCGGTGCCGTGCCCTCCGGGCCCTTGCCGGAGAAGTCCCATACGGTCACGTCGGGTGCGCCGTCGGCGGCCAGCCAGAAGCCGGTGTCGTCGAAGGCGAGGCGGGAGACCTTCTCCGGGTAGCCGGACATGGTGAGTTCGCCGCCGTCGCGGGTGCGCCAGATGTGGATGGAGGCGTCCTGGTTGCCGCTGCAGATCCACCTGCCGGTGGGTGCGACGGCGAGTGCGAGGTGGGAGCCGACGTAGGGGTAGGTGGCGACCGGCTTCTCGGTGTGCCGTTCGTGGCAGCGCACGGCGCCGTACGCCGCCACGGCCAGGCGCCGTCCCTGTCGCATCCAGGCGAGGTCGGTGACGGTGGACGCGGCGGGCTCCGTGCGCCACAACTCGCCGCCGTCCGTGTCGAGTACGAGTGCGCGGCGGCCGGAGGCGACCGCGACCCGTGTGCCGTCGGCCCACGCGGCGGCGGCCGACCATGCGCCGGACTCCCGCACCGTCGTACCCCCGCCACAGTGCATATCCCAGGGGGCCGGTCGCCACCATGTGCCCGGCATCCGGGGAAAGCGCGACCGCGAGTGCGCCTCCGGAAAGCTCGAACGCCCCGATCTCGGCGCCCATCGCCGCGTCGAGGACCTTCACCGTCCCCTCGGCCCCGGCGACGGCGACCAGATCACCCCGTGCATTGAGCGCGACGGGTGCGTCGTCGACGCCGGCCTCCCAGGCGAGCGGGGACTGAACCGTCGTACTCACGCGGCCGCTCCCGCCGTGGCCAGGCAGTCGGCGAAACCGTGTTCGAGGGCCTCCCGGTCGAGGTTGCGGCCGATGAACACCAGCTTGTTCGTGCGGGGTTCGTCCTCCCGCCAGTCGCGTCCGAAGGTGCCGTCCAGCAGCATGTGGACGCCCTGGAAGACGTACTGCTTGGGTGCTCCGGCGATGGCGAGGATGCCCTTGGAGCGGAAGAGGTCGACGCCCTTGGTGCGCAGCAACCGGCCGAGCCAGGCGTTGAGCCGGTCCTCGTCCAGCTCCCCGGTCAGCTCGATGCCGACCGAGGTGACGGTGGTGTCGTGCTGGTGCTCGGTCTCGGTGAGGAAGGCGGGATCGTCGGCGAGCACCCGCTCCAGGTCGAACGCGCCCACGTCCAGCACTTCGTGGAGATCGATGCGCGCGTGCTGTGCGGGGATGATCCGCACTCCGCCGTTGATGGCCCGGATGCGGCGCACGACCTGTCCGATGGTCTCCTCGTCGGCCAGGTCGGTCTTGTTGAGGACGACGCGGTCGGCGAAGGCGATCTGCTCGACGGCCTCGTTCTCCACGCCCTCCGGCTTGACCTCGTCCAGGTGCTGGAGCACGTGGGCGGCGTCGACGAGGGTGACGATGGCGTCGAGCCGCAGCTGGGCGGCGATCTCGTCGTCCATGAAGAAGGTCTGCGCGACCGGTGCGGGGTCGGCCAGTCCGGTGGTCTCGATGAGGATGTGGTCGAACTTCTCGCGACGCCGCATCAGCGCGCCCAGAATGCGGATCAGATCTCCGCGCACGGTGCAGCAGATGCAGCCGTTGTTCATCTCGAAGATCTCTTCCTCGGCGTCGAGGACCAGGGCGTCGTCGATGCCGACCTCGCCGAACTCGTTCTCGATGACCGCGATCCTCATGCCGTGGTTCTCGGTGAGGATGCGGTTGAGGAGGGTGGTCTTGCCGGAGCCGAGGAAGCCGGTCAGGACGGTGACGGGGACCCTCCCCCAGACTTCGTTCGGGGGTGCCCCCACGTCGCGCGGCTCTTCGGTTACGGAGGTGGTCAAGTCGGTCTCCTAGTCGTGCTGTTCGGGTGTGGCGAGGAGGGCGGCCCGCAGGTCGTCCTCGGTGATCTGGTCGGCGGGGTGGTGCAGCGTCCAGCGGCGGGCGTCGCCCTCCATCGGCAGCACGATGACGACCGTTTCCAATGGCGGGCAGCCCGGTTCGGTGCAGGCGAGCTGGCGGATCAGGACGGCGGTGTCGTCGTCGAGTCCGAGCAGGGCGCGCACGGTCTCCTTCAGCTCGCGCAGCTGCGGACTGGGCCCCGGAGGCCCGGGCCGCGATCCCAGTGGCATGGCTGTTCCTCTCCTCCATTTCCGTCCCCGGACGGCCGGCCTCCGACGGTGTGGGGGAGGCAGTCGGTGCAGACGCCGGTGAGTTCGACGGGGTGCTCCACGGCGGTGAAGCCGGTCGCGGCGGCGATCCGGCCCGCCCACTCCTCGACGACCTCGGAGTCCACCGGCCGGCTGCGGCCGCAGTCGCGGCACATCAGGTAGTGGCGGTGCCCTTCGGCGGGGCGCAGCCGGTAGAGCCGCCTGCCGGTCTCGTCGCGTACGACGTCCACACCGCCGTCGGCCTCCAGCTCGCGCAGGGCGCGGTAGACGGTGGTCAGGCCGATCGCGTGGTCGCCGGCCACCAGAAGGGCGTACAAGTCCTGGGCCGACACGAAGTCCTGGCAGCCCGCGAGTGTCCGCGTGACCGCCTTGCGTTGTCGGGTCGTCCGGTCGCCCATGGCGCATCACCCCCTGTGGCTCGTGCCGGGTCGGCACGCTCCACCGTAGATGGAAATGAAATCCATGTCCATATGAACGACCAGTCATGTGCGGCTTGGTTGGCGACGGCTGGTTCAGCAGTGCTGCCGGGGCAATCGGACGGCAGGTCCTTGCGGGTGTGGGCTGTCAGGCCAGTGCCTTCGGGGCGGTGGAATGTGACGGGAACCTCCCGGTGGAGCACCTCCCGGACTCCCGGCCCGCGTCGATAATGACCTTGTGCGCTCGCTGGTCAGGAATGCCGTCCTGCCCCTGATGCTGGTCATCGTCGGGGCAGCCGCAGTGGTGGGCGACGCCGCGTGGGAAACTCATACGGCCACAAGCAGCGGGCGCAGCCGTTTCGGCAAGTCCGGCGAGCGGGGCCAGTCCCCGCAGGACCAGGACCAGGCCCTCTCCGCGACGGCCCCGGCCAAGGACGGCACCGCGTACACCCCCCGCAGGACCGAGGAGAACGCCCGGATCGGCGCGATCTTCGAAAAGGACGACCAGGGCGCCCACTTCTGCACCGCGAGCGTGGTGCAGAGTCCGGGCCGGAACATGCTGATCACCGCGGCCCACTGCGCCTTCGACAACGACTCCGGACAGCCCCTGAACGACCTCGTCTTCGCCCCCGGCTACCGCAACGGCGACGAACCCACCGGCCTGTGGAAGGTCAGCAAGGTGGTCGTCGACGACCGCTGGGCCAAGTCGCAGGACGAGGACCTCGACGTCGCCTTCCTCGTCCTCGACCAGAAGGACGGCAAGAACATCCAGGACCTCCTGGGCGACAACACCCTCGGCATAAACCGCGGCTTCGACAACAAGGTCAAGATCACCGGCTACCCCACCAGCCGTGACACCCCGATCTCATGCCAGAACCGCACCACGAAGTTCAGCGACACCCAGCTGCGCATCCAGTGCACCGACCTCGAGGACGGGACCAGCGGCAGCCCCTGGCTCGCCGACTACGACCCCAAGCGCCACACCGGCACCGTCATCGGCGTCCTGGGCGGCCACGAGGGCGGCGGCGACCAGGACGATGTCTCCTACGCCGCGTACTTCGACGACGACATCGCCAAGCTCTACCGACGCGCCCAGGGCGAGGACTGAGCCCAGCTCATCCGCACCCAGCTCACGGCGAAAGGGCCGTACTCCGGTGGTGCTTCCGGCGGGCTTCCACGCCGTCCGTCAATGCCGGTCATGAGTGGACGAAGAGTCGACCTATTGTCAGCCCGTCCAGGCCAGTTCGAGCGTCGGTTCGTTCGAAGCCATCCGGCGGTGATCGAGTCGCGCCGTTGTGGCGGGATCGATGGGACGGTTGTGCAGTGCCGTCCCGGACGGGGGTCTGACTCATGAGATCTATGACCGAAGTGTCCAGTCACAGGCGTGTCGACTGTCGTTGCGGGATAGCACCTGCAGGTACCGAGCCACAGGGCGTGTCCCAATAGGGGCCTTGCCGAGTTTCAGGCGCCATCACGGTTCAGACCGCCCGAGCGGGCCGGTGCCATCCACCCAGCACGTCACCCGCGGGAGAGGCGAACCACCATGACGACCAGACAGCGCAGCACCTCCTCCACCAGCACGGATCCTCCTGTTCCGGGCGAGGTCGTCCTGGGCGTGGACACGCACGGCGAGGTTCATGTCGCCTCTGTGGTCTCCCCGCTGGGGAAGGTCCTGGGTTCCGAGTCCTTTCCGGCCACGGCGGCCGGCTACCGTCGGCTGCTCACCTGGGCCCGCAAGCTGGGGAAAGTGCGCCGGGCCGGTGTGGAGGGCACCGGCACCTTCGGCGCGGCCCTGTCCCGCTACCTGCTGGCCCAGCAGATCCAGGTGTTCGAAGTGAACCGGCCCGACCGCTCGGCCCGCCGGCTGCTGGGGAAGTCGGACCCGCTCGATGCGCAGGCCGCCGCGCGAGCCGTGCTCAGCGGTCGCACCCGGGCCCGGGCAAAATCCGGCCACGGTCCGGTGCACAGCGCCCGGATCTTCAAGCTGGCGAAGGACTCAGCGGTCAAGGCCCGTACCCAGGCGATCAACCAGCTCAAAGCCGTCCTGGTCATCGCCGACCCCGCCCTGCGGGAACGGCTGTCGAGCTTGGGCAATGCCGAGCTGTTCCGCACCTGCGCGACCCTCAGCCCACCCGATGACGGGGGAGACGAGGACATGGTGGCCCAGGCCACCCACATGACGTTACGCATGCTCGCCGAGCGCATCGAACAGCTCACCGGGCAGATCGATGAGCTGAACCAGCGCCTGACCCGGCTCGTCGAACGCCACGCCCCACAGCTGCTCGAACCGGTGGGCATCGGCCCGGACAGCGCCGTCACTCTCCTGATCACCATGGGAGACAACCCCGAGCGACTGAACACCGAGGCGTCCTTTGCAGCCCTTTGCGGAGTCAGCCCCATCGAGTACTCCTCCGGCCGGCGGAGCACGCGCCGGCTCAACCACGGCGGAGACCGCCAGGCCAACGCCGCCCTGGACCGCATCGTGTTCACCCGCCTGCGTCACGACCCTCGTACCCAGGCGTACTACGAACGCCGCACCCAGGAGGGCAAGACCCGACGCGAGATCATCCGATGCCTCAAGCGATACGCAGCCCGCGAGGTCTTCAACCTGGTCAGACCGGTTTCCCGCGCCCCCGCGTTATAGGGGCGTCCGTGAGACGTGAGAGGGTCTGGGGCGTGAGTGAGACACCCCCGAACACCCTGCAATACCGCTTTGACGGGCCAGAAGACGCTCCGGTCCTGATCTTGGGTCCCTCACTGGGTACCACATGGCACATGTGGGACCGGCAGATCCCCGAGCTCATCAAGCAGTGGCGGGTCTTCCGCTACGACCTGCCGGGTCATGGCGGCGCCCCGGCGCACCCGGTGGGCTCCGTCGCCGAGCTCACCGCCCGGCTGCTGGCCACGCTCGACGGTCTCGGAGTGCAGCGCTTCGGCTACGCGGGCTGTGCGTTCGGCGGCGCCGTCGGTATGGAGCTGGCCCTGCGCCACCCCGAGCGTCTCGCCTCGCTCGCCCTGATCGCCGCGTCGCCCCGCTTCGGCACGGCCGACGAGTTCCGCCAGCGGGGCGTGATCGTCCGGACGAACGGGCTCGATCCCATCGCCCGGACCTCCCCCGATCGCTGGTTCACCGCCGGCTTCGCGGCCGCCCAGCCCGCGATCACCGAGTGGGCCGTGCAGATGGTCCGCACCACCGACCCCGGCTGCTACATCGCGGCCTGCGAGGCGCTCGCCGCCTTCGACGTACGGGCCGAGCTGGGCCGCATCGGCGTGCCGACCCTGGTCCTCGTGGGCTCGGAGGACCAGGTCACCGGCCCCGCCGAGGCCCGCACCCTGGTCGCCGGGATCCCGGACGCCCGGCTCGCGGTCGTCCCCGGCGCCTCCCATCTGGTGCCCGTGGAGCAGCCCGCGGCGGTCACCGATCTGCTCGTCCACCACTTCTCGACCGCCTGGCAGCCCGCCTTCGACGCGACGACCGGCCAGCTGACGGCGATCACCACACCCCCGGTCAAGCCGGCGCTCGCCCCGCCCGCCCCGGTGGCGCCCGTGGCCGAGATCGCCCCGCCCGTCATGACGTCCGAGCCCGCGGACCGGGCCGACCCGTACGAGGTGGGTCTCAAGATCCGCCGTGAGGTGCTCGGCGACGCGCACGTCGACCGGGCGCTGTCCTCGGCGGACGACTTCTCCGGGGACTTCCAGGAGTTCGTCACGCGCTACGCGTGGGGCGAGATCTGGGACCGGCCGGGCCTGGACCGGCGCGCCCGCAGCTGTGTCACCCTCACCGCGCTGGTCGCGGGCGGCCATCTCGAGGAACTCGCCTCCCACACCCGGGCGGCCCTGCGCAACGGACTGACCCCGGCCGAGATCAAGGAAGTGCTGCTCCAGGCGTCGGTCTACTGCGGTGTACCGGCCGCGAGCAGCGCGTTCAAGGTGGCGCAGGAGGTCATCCGCGAGGAGACGACCCCGCAGGAGTGATCGTCAGCCGGGTAGTGGGAGCACCACGTCGGGGGGACCCCGGACACCCGGGCGGGGGCAGGATGGTGTTCATGAAGCTCACGAAGAAGTCGCACGCCTGCATCCGGCTCGAGAAGGACGGGCGCACGCTCGTCATCGACCCCGGCACCTTCAGTGAGGAGGACGCCGCGGTCGGCGCCGACGCGATCCTGGTCACACATGAGCATCTCGACCACTTCAACGAGGACCGGCTGCGCGCCGCCCTGGACACCGACCCGGGCGCGGAGATCTGGACCCTCGCCTCCGTCGCGGAGAAGATCTCGGCGACCTTCCCGGGCCGGGTGCACACCGTCGGTCACGGCGACACCTTCACCGCCGCGGGCTTCGACGTGCAGGTGCACGGCGAGCTGCACGCGGTGATCCACCCGGACATTCCGCGCATCACGAACGTCGGTTTTCTGATCGACGGCGGCAAGGTCTTCCACCCGGGCGACGCGCTCACGGTGCCCGACCGCCCGGTGGAGGCGCTGATGCTTCCGGTGATGGCTCCCTGGAACAAGATCTCCGAGGTGATCGACTACGTCCGCGAGGTCAAGCCGCAGCGCGCGTACGACATCCACGACGCCCTGCTGACGGATCTCGCGCGGCCGATCTACGACCACCAGATCGGCGCGCTGGGCGGCGCCGAGCACCTGCGCCTGGCCCCGGGCGGGTCGGCCGAGGTCTGACGGTCGCGGCGCGCCGGCTGGGGGCCCGGCCCCGCCGCCCCCAGCCGGTTGTCGTACCCGCCCGGTAGGTTGGGGGACATGCGCATCGCCACCTGGAACGTGAACTCGATCACTGCCCGTCTGCCGAGGCTCCTGGCCTGGCTGGAGAGCAGCGGCACGGATGTGCTGTGCCTCCAGGAGGCCAAGGTCTCGGAGGCCCAGTTCCCCTACGATCAGCTCCGCGAGCTGGGGTACGAGGCGGCGGTCCACGCCACCGGCCGGTGGAACGGCGTGGCGGTGCTCTCCCGTGTGGGCCTGGAGGACGTGGTCAAGGGCCTGCCGGGCGATCCGGGCTACGACGGTGTCCAGGAGCCCCGCGCCGTCTCGGCGACCTGCGGCCCGGTCCGCGTCTGGTCGGTGTACGTGCCGAACGGCCGTGAGGTGGATCACCCGCACTACGCGTACAAGCTGCAGTGGTTCGAGGCCCTGAGGGCGGCCGTGGCGGGCGACGCCGGGGGCAGCCGCCCGTTCGCGGTGCTGGGCGACTACAACGTGGCGCCGACGGACGACGACGTCTTCGACATCGCCGCCTTCGAGGGTGCGACGCATGTCACCCCCGCCGAGCGCGCCGCCCTGACCTCCCTGCGCGAGGCCGGTCTCACGGATGTGGTCCCGCGTCCGCTGAAGTACGACCACCCCTACACGTACTGGGACTACCGCCAGCTCTGCTTCCCCAAGAACCGCGGCATGCGCATCGACCTGGTGTACGGCAACGAGCCGTTCGCGAAGGCGGTCAAGGACGCGTACGTGGACCGGGAGGAGCGCAAGGGCAAGGGCGCGTCGGATCACGCGCCGGTGGTGGTCGACCTGGGGTTGTGACGGCCTTGCGCGGGGCGCGGCGGCCGGAGTCCGCGCGCCCTGTGGTGCGAGCCGTGGCGGTGGTGTCACGCTGGGCTTATGAACATCCCTTTCTTGGGCGACTGGCGCAAGAAACGAGGCCTCTCACGAGGGGTCTCGGTGCTCTCCACCGGTGACCCCGACCCGGGCAGCGTCGCCGCACTTCTCTCCGAGTGCGAACTGTTGCGCTCCCAGGCCGACCAGGCGGGCGTCGAACTGGACGACTCGGCGGAGTCGTTGGAGGCGCTCGACCAGATCGTGCCGCGCTGGCGCGACGACGACGAGATCGTGCCCTGGCTCGGGAACGACGCGGGCCTGTATCTGGGCACGGTGATCGTGCGTACGGTGCCGGGCGCGACCTGGGTGGTGTGGCCGAGCGGCCATCCCGTGGTACGGCTGACCTCCGGCCGGGAGATCGACGTGGTCGAGGCCGGCCACACCTGGGCGGACACCGGCGCCCCCGAACTGACTCATGTGTACGCCGAGGTGGCGGAGTTCTAGAGCCCCGACAGGTGACGCTCGCCGCGTCGGGCAGACGTTGCCTGCCGGGGCACCGGCCCTGAGGACCACAGGCCGGAACCTCGACTAGGATGGGCCGTTCGTCCCCGCGATCTCGGTGGCGGTGGGACTTCCCCCCACAGCCACCCGGACCGTAGGGGGAGGGCAGCACCAGCTCATCGGGGTGTGCCCGGCCGGTGGCGGTCGAAGATCACTGCTCGCGCAGCGGAACGGACACGTAGGACGGGTCCTCCGCGGGCGAGGAGAAGGTCAGCTGCGCGCCGGACGGGTTGTGCTCGATGTAGAGCGGGTCGACCGTGTCGACGACCATCGCGAGCCGGTGCCCGGCCGGGACGTCGTAGGCCGTGGAGAACAGCTCCAGGTCGACGCCGAACGGCTTGCCGGGCGTCAGCCCGTGCCAGGTGTACGGCGCGTTGCTGACCAGTTTGCCGAGGCCGAGCGGGCCCACGTCGTAGAGGTAAGCGACGAGGGTGCCGCTCTCCTTGGTCGGGGTGAGGGTGGTGTGCAGCGTCGCCGTGCCGCGGATGTGCTGCGCGGTGGCGTATCTGGGCGACTGCCACACGGCCGCGTAGCGGCGCGGCAGCAGCGGGATCGCGGCTATCGGCGGCACATGGGCGATCTGGTCGAGGATGCTGGACAGGAAGATGACCCCGCCGTCCGCGCCGGAGTCGACGTTGGCGTGGATCGTGGTGGTTCCCGCGAGGTCGATCTTCCGCCGGGTCGCGCCCACCGACTTCCAGTCGGGGTAGCCCTCGTAACCGCCCGGGGAGCGGGGTTTGAGCTCCACCGGCTGTTCGCGGTCGATGCCGTTGTCCTCGCCCTTGAGATAGTGGTCCATCCAGCGCTCGGTGTCGGTCCACACATCGTTGGGAAGCCCGAACAGCCCGGTCAGTTCGGCCGTGGCGTGGTCGCCCGGACGCAGCTCCAGTCTCTTCGGTCCCGTCAGTTTCTCGTAGAAGTCGACGTACTGGTTGGGCGGGAAGATCGTGTCGCCCCAGGCGTTGGCGAGCAGGAGCGCCGTGCCGTTCTTGTTGAACTCGTCGATGTAGGTGGCGGGGGAGCGTTTCCTGCCCCAGGCGATCAGGTCCGGCTCCTTCGCCAGGTTGGAGGCGAAGAAGTCCTTGAACACCTGCTGGACTTCGGGGCTCGGACGGCCGGTCAGGGTACCGGCGCCGTCGAGCAGGGCGCCCGCCTGGACGTGCTGGGTGCGCTGGGAGTAGATCGAGTCGATCAGGTCCGCCCAGCCGCTCAGCGAGGCGACCGCCTTGATGCGCTTGTCGTGCGCGGCGGCGAGCAGGCTGATGCCGGCGCCGTAGGAGACCCCCGCCATTCCGATGTGCCGGGCGTCGGACGGGGTGTTGGCGAGCGCCCAGTCGATGACCCGGGAGGCGTCGGCTATGTCGGGGGGCCCGGCCACTTCTATCTGGCCGCCTGACTGCCAGAACCCCCGCACGTTGTACGTGACCACGACATAGCCGGAGTCCGCGAGCTTCTGGGCCTGGGCGAGGTACTCGACCTGCGGCAGGCCCCAGCTCGTCGGGAGCACGAGCAGCGGATAGCGGCGCGTGCCGTCGGCGCCCGAGGGCGTCACCACGTTCCCCTTGAGGACCGTTCCGCCATCCCCCGTGATGTCGACGAAGCGGACGTCGTTCGACGCCGCCTGGGCGGTCGGGGCGAACCCGAGGACGCTGCCGGCGATCAGCGTCGCCGAGACGGCACCCACGGTGGTCGTGCGCAGGGCCTTGCGGTGGTTTCCCACGGGTCACTCCTCACGTGTCAGTGCAAAGTGACCAGACGGTAACCTCATGTCCTTACCAGAGGTAACCCATCGGTAAGTTACGTGCCAGTAACGATTGTTGACGTCTCAGCAAACTTAGGAAACACGTGAGGAGTCGGAAGGAGATTCCTCCGGTGCGGGAGCGTGTGCGGCCCGGGTGACGTCCGCCACCAGCTCCACCACGTCCGGTCCGTACGCCTGGGAGTTGACCACCTTCAGCAGCAGGACGAAGGACCCGGTCCCGTACTTGCGTGCCAGTCGCTCGTGGTGGCGGGCGAGATAGCGGGTCGCGGCCTGGTTGGTGATCGCGCGCTGGCCGCAGAAGAGGAAGACGGGGCGTGCGCCGCGGCCCAGGTCCGCGGTGAGCCGGGCCAGGATCACATACTCCGCCCGGCCGGACTGCAGCAGATAGCGCTCGCCCCCGATGGCGAACGCACCGCGCTCCGGGCCCGGTTCCGCGTCGGTGTTGATGCGTATGCCAGGCAGCAACGAGTTGAGGTGGGCGGCCATCCGGCGGTTCGATGCCGGGCCGCCGACGCAGAACTCCGTGCGCTCGCCGAAACCCTGCTGGGCGGCGTCGTGCGCGACGACCTGGGCATGGGCCCCGCAGTCCTTGATGAGCGCGGACAGCTCCAGCAGGGCGAACACGTCGTGCCGCATCACCGTCAACTCGGGCCCGCCCGCCTCCCGGTTGACCACCAGCAGCGACTCGGAGTTGTCGGGCAGCCCGAAGAACACCTGCTTGCGGCGGAGTTTCCGCTTCCAGAGATACGTCCTGGCGAGCCAGCCGATCGCGGCGCTGATGCCGGCCGCGACCACCCCGAGGACGATGTTGCGCACGTCGTCGTTCATGGCCGGGCATGGTAGCGGGCCGTTGTGAACCGGTGTTCGATGGGACTGACGGGACCATGGCAATGCGGTTACGCTCGGTGGACGGACGTCGACTGGAGGTACGAATGCGTCGCCCTGTCGGACGGAAACTGGCGGTATGGGCGGTCTCGGCCGCCGTGGTGTCGGTGGGAGCGGCGGCGCCGCCGTCGTCCACCCCCGCACCGGACAAGGTCCCCGTGGCCGTCGGGTACGGCGGGGCCGTGGCGAGCGTCGACGCGGACGCCACCGCCGCCGGGATCGAGGTGCTGAAGAAGGGCGGCAACGCGGTGGACGCGGCCGTCGCCACCGCCGCCGCGCTCGGCGTCACCGAGCCCTACTCCGCGGGCATAGGCGGAGGCGGCTACTTCGTCTACTACGACGCGAAGACCCGTACGGTGCACACCATCGACGGCCGGGAGACGGCCCCGCTCACCGCGGACTCCGGCCTGTTCATGGAGAACGGCAAGCCGCTCTCCTTCGCCGACGCGGTCAGCAGCGGCCTGAGCGTGGGTACGCCGGGCACCGCCGCTACCTGGCAGAAGGCGCTGGACGAGTGGGGCAGCAGGCGGCTCGGCACGGTCCTGGAGCCGGCCGAGCGCATAGCCCGTGACGGGTTCACCGTCGACGACACCTTCCGCTCCCAGACCGCGTCCAACGAGACCCGCTTCCGCGCCTTCCCGGACACCGCCAAGCTGTTCCTGCCTGGCGGCGCGCTCCCCGCGGTCGGCTCCACGTTCAAGAACCCCGACCTCGCCGGCACCTACGCGGAGCTCGGCCGGAAGGGCATCGGCGCGATCTACCACGGCGATCTGGGCGACGACATCGTCGCCACCGCCGACAAGCCCCCGGTGGACCCGGCCTCGGGCTGGAACGCCCGTCCCGGCAAGCTGTCCGAGAAGGACCTCGCGGTCTACCGGGCCAAGCTCCAGGCGCCCACCAGGACCTCCTACCGCGGCCTCGACGTCTACTCCATCGCCCCGTCCTCCTCCGGCGGCACCACGGTCGGCGAGGCGCTCAACATCCTGGAGAGGACCGACCTCTCCAAGGCGAGCGAGGTGCAGTATCTGCACCACTTCATCGAGGCGAGCCGGATCGCCTTCGCCGACCGCGGGCGCTGGGTCGGCGACCCCGCCTTCGAGGACGTGCCCACCAAGGGACTGCTCTCCCAGCGGTTCGCCGACTCCCGCGCCTGCCTGATCAAGGACGACGCGGTCCTCACCAGCCCGCTCGCGCCCGGCGACCCGCGCCACCCGGCGGCCTGCGGCACCGGGGGAACGGCGGCTCCGACGACGTACGAGGGCGAGAACACCACGCACCTCACCGTCGCCGACAAATGGGGCAACGTCGTCTCCTACACGCTCACCATCGAGCAGACCGGCGGCAGCGCCATGACCGTCCCGCACCGCGGCTTCCTGCTCAACAACGAGCTGACGGACTTCTCCTTCGCCCCCGCCAACCCGGCCGTCCACGACCCGAACCTGCCCGGCCCGGGCAAGCGGCCGCGCTCGTCCATCTCGCCCACGATCGTGCTCGACAAGCAGGGCCGGCCGGTCGTCGCGCTCGGTTCACCCGGCGGCGCGACCATCATCACCACCGTGCTGCAGACCCTGACCGAGTTCCTCGACCGGCATCTGCCGCTCGTCGACGCCATCGCCGCACCGCGCGCCAGCCAGCGCAACGCGGCGAAGACGGAACTCGAACCCGCCCTCTACAACAGCGACCTGCGGGCACAGCTGGCGGCGATCGGGCACTCCTTCACACTGAACCCGGAGATCGGCGCCGCCACCGGCGTGCAGCGGCTGCCGGGCGGCAAGTGGCTGGCCGCCGCCGAGAAGGTACGGCGCGGCGGCGGGTCCGCGATGGTCGTGAACCCGGCGCCGTAACGGCCGACGGGCGATTCACTCGGGGCGGGCGGCCCCGTCCCCCTCGGGACGGGCCGTCTCGCCGCCCTGCACCGCGGGCGGCGCGGCGTCCTCGCCGGCCCGTGACTGCGTGGGCGCGCCCGAGGACTCGGTCTGCTCCCTGCGGGCGGGCCGCTCCGGCCGGAAGAGCAACTGCCCGTCCTCCGCGTCCACCTCGACCCGGCCTCCGCGCTCGATCCGGCCGTCCAGCAGCAGCCGGGACAGCTGGTTGTCGACCTCGCGCTGGATGGTCCGGCGCAGCGGGCGCGCACCGTACTCCGGCTGGTAGCCGCGTCGCGCCAGCCAGTCCACGGCCCGCTCGGTGAAGGTGACCCCGATGTCCTGGGCCTGCAGCCGGCGACGCGTCTTGTCGAGCATCAGGTCGGTGATCTCCCGTAGTTGATCGGACGTCAGCTGACGGAAGATCACGACCTCGTCGATCCGGTTGAGGAACTCGGGCCGGAAGTGCTGGCGCAGCGGTCGCAGAATCCGCTCGCGGCGCGCCTCCTCGTCCGCCTCGGCACCGCCCGGCCCGAACCCGATGCCCGCGCCGCGCCGGGTGATCGCCTCGGAGCCGAGGTTGCTCGTCATCACGATGACGGTGTTGGTGAAGTCCACCGTGCGGCCCTGCGCGTCGGTGAGCCGGCCGTCGTCGAGGACCTGGAGCAGGATGTTGAAGACGTCCGGGTGCGCCTTCTCGACCTCGTCGAGCAGCAGCAGTGAGTACGGATGCCGCCGTACCACCTCGGTGAGCTGGCCGGCCTCCTCGTGGCCCACATACCCGGGCGGCGCACCCACCAGCCGGCTGACGGTGTGGCGCTCCTGGTACTCGCTCATGTCGAGGCGGACCATGCGCTCCTCGCTGCCGAACAGCACCTCCGCGAGGGCGCGGGCCAGTTCGGTCTTGCCGACACCCGTCGGGCCGAGGAAGAGGAAGCTGCCGATCGGCCGGTCCGGACTGGACAGCCCGGCGCGCGAGCGCATCACCGCGTCGGCGACCACGCTGACCGCCTCGTTCTGCCCGATGACCCGCTCGTGCAGATGCCCCTCCAGGCCGAGCAGCCGCTGCTTCTCCTCCTCGGTGAGCCGGGAGACCGGGATCCCGGTCAGCCGGGAGACCACTTCCGCGACGGCCTCGGCGGTGACCTCCAGATGCTGCCCCTCGTCCGCCTCGGTCTCCCCGGAAGCCTCCCCGATCCGCTCCTTCAGCTTGGTGATGCGGTCGCGCAACTGGGTGGCCTGCTCGTACTGCTCGTCGGCCACCGCCTGGTCCTTGTCCCGCGCGAGCTGCTCGACCTCGCGCTCCATGGCCCGTACGTCCGTGCCCTTGGTCCGGGCGCGCAGCCGCACCCGGGCGCCGGCCTGGTCGATCAGGTCGATCGCCTTGTCGGGCAGATGACGGTCGGTGAGATAGCGGTCGGACAGCTCCACGGCGGCCAGCAGCGCCTCGTCGGTGTAGCGGACCTGGTGGTGGGCCTCGTAGCGGTCGCGCAGCCCGCGCAGTATCTCGATGGCGTCCGCGACGGACGGCTCGGGCACCAGGATCGGCTGGAAACGGCGGGCCAGCGCCGCGTCCTTCTCGATCCGGCGGTACTCCTCCAGCGTGGTGGCGCCCACGATGTGCAGTTCGCCGCGGGCCAGGGCGGGCTTGAGGATGTTGCCCGCGTCCATGGACCCGCCCTCCGTGCCGCCGCCGCCCGCACCGACGACCGTGTGCAGCTCGTCGATGAAGATGATCAGCTCGTCGGAGTGCGCGCGGATCTCGCCGACGATATTGGTGAGCCGCTCCTCGAAGTCGCCGCGGTAGCGGGTGCCGGCGACCACGCCGGGCAGATCCAGGGCGACCACCCGGCGGCCGAGCAGGACGTCCGGCACGTCCCCGTCGGCGATGCGCTGGGCGAGCCCCTCGACGACGGCGGTCTTGCCGACCCCCGCGTCGCCGATGAGCACCGGGTTGTTCTTGCCGCGCCGGGAGAGCACCTCGATGGTCTGCTCGATCTCCTCGTCCCGTCCGATCACCGGGTCGACACGGCCCTGGCGCGCGAGATCGGTCAGATCGCGGCCGTACTTGTCCAGGGTCGGCGTCGAGACGGGGCGCGGCCGCTCCGGGCGCGGCTGGGTGGTGTCGGCCGCCTCGGGCGGCAGGGCGGGCGGCGCGAAGTGCGCCGAGTGCAGGATGTGCCCGGCGGCCGAGTCGGGGTTCGCGGCCAGGGCGGTGAGCACATGCTCGGGCCCGATGTAACCGGCGCCGCTCGACCGGGCCAGATCGTGCGCGTCCAGCAAGGCGCGCTTGACGGCCGGGGTCAGCGACAGCGAGGTGGGGGGCGCGGCCTCCTCCGGGTGCTGCACCGGCCCCCAGCGCTGGTCGATCTCCGTCGCCAGCGAGTCCGGGTCCGCGCCCGCCCGGCTCAGCAGGCTCCGGGTCGGTTCGGTGGCGAGCGCGGCGCGCAGCAGATGCTGGGTGTCGAGGTCCCGGGCACCGTGCTCGACGGCGTACCGTGCGGCGCCGGCGACCAGTTGCCGGGCGGGCTCGCTCAGCAGCCGGCCCAGGTCGATCTGACGCGGACCCGGGCGCGGCCCACCGCCGAAGATGCGTCGGAAGAACTCTTGGAAGGGGTCCGAGCCGTAGCCCTGCGAACCGTTGTAGCCGCTGGTCATGGCCATCCGTTCCGGCGTCCCGGCGGGGCCCGGGACACGCTCGCTGATCGACGTGCCGGTGCCGGGTGCCCGGACGGGGCCCGGTTACACCTGTGGGGCGCGCGCGGCGCTCGTAGACCACGATGGCACGAACGCACTCCCGCGGCATGTCCGGAGCCCGCCCGGCAAAGGGGCGCGCACGGGAGGCGCGTGCCCGGTACGGCAGGCGCGCACGGCGTCTGCGCACTACGACAGAGCGCTCCGCGGCCGGTCCGAAAACTCCCCGTAGCCCTCCCGTAACACAGCTGGTGTTGTCTACCGGACCAGAGCACTCCAGTCGGGCGGGAGCTGGGCGATGGCAGTGGAACAACTCCCGGTGCAGGTCAGGGAGTTCGCGGACTACCTGAACGGGCTGCTGGCGCGGCTCGACCGGAACGACGGCTGGTGCGCGGTCTTCTGGCAGCGCGATGCCGACGGTATGCGGGCCTGCCTCGCCGGCCGGGAGGTGCCGCCCTGGGACGTCGTGGAGGCGCTGCTCCAGGACGTCGCCGCGGCCTACGGGCCCGCGAGCGCCGCCCGGGAGTCCGACCGCGCGCGGGCGCTGCACCGTGCCGCGGTCGCCGCGCACGACGCCCGGCCGGGCGGCTGGGCCGCCCTCGGCGACCGGCTCGATGTGATGCTCCGCGAACAGCGCTACGCGGCCGAGCGCCAGGCCGAGCTCGGCCGCCGTCTGGAGTCGGCCGTGACCCGGGAGGAGGCCGAGTCGCTCCGCGTCGACCTGGCCTGGGCCCGGGACGACCACGCACGCGCCACGACCCGTATCGCGGAACTCCGCCGCCGCACGGCGGCCCTGGACCACCGGGCCCGGCGCCCGTCCGCGCAGGACGCGCGGGCCTCAGGGGCCCCGGGGGCGGCCTTCCGGAGCGAGGCACACCCCGCCGACCCGGCCGGCCCGGACCCGGCGGCACCGCACGGCGCCCACCCGTCCGCCCCGCAGGAGCCCACCGTCGCGGACCCTGCCCCCAGCGCCAAGCAGCGCCCCAGGCGCCGCCTCCGCGGCAGTGCCCGGTTCGCCGGGGTGATGGACGTCCAGGAGGCGCCCACGGGCCCCGCAGCCGCCGCTGTGGACCCCGCACCCGGCCGCCGGGGCCTGCGCGGCGCGCGGTTCGCCGGAGCCGCGGACCCCGCGCCCGGGACACCGTCCGAGGAGCGCACGGCGGAGAGTCCCGACCGGACGGACCCGAGGACCGCGGACACCGTCGCGGCGCTCACCCGGCTGCGTGCCGAGGGCCGTAGCGGCGAGGCCCATGCGCTGCTCGTCGAGGTCGCCCACTGGCCCGCCGCCCGCTACCCCCTGCTCGCCGACGAACTGCACCGCGCGGGACTCGGCGCCGACTGGGCCACCCTGCTGTGGGAGGCCGCCTCGCTGCCCGCCGACCGCCTCGTCGCCGCCGCCGACGCGCTCACCGCGGCGGGCCGCACCGCTGACGGGGAGCAGATGCTGCGCCAGGGCGTCGTACGCCCGGCGAGCGAGATCGGCGAGGCCGTGCTGGGCCTGAGCGCCGAGGGCCGGCACCGTGAGGTCGGCGCCCTCCTCGACGCCTACGTCCGTATGCGGACCCCCGAGGAGGCGGCCCGCAGTGTCGCGGCGGATCCCGGACGCATCCTGCCGCTGCTCCTCCAGGCGGCCCGGGGCGTCTCCGACCAGCGGCACTGGGACCTCGTCCACGCCCTGAGAGTCGCCGGATTCAGCGCCTGACCACCCCGTCGACAATCCGACGACTTCACCCGCACAGGTGCGAAACATGATCGACTCAGCGGGTTGACGACGATGGTCTTGGCAAGGCCTCCCCGGAGGCTTACGTTCGAGCCTCTACCACCTGTTTCTACGGGCGTAGAGGCTCGCTGACGTCCTCACCGGGATTTGAGGCAAAGGAGCGGCATCATGGCCCACGTCGTACGCGCCGCACTGGTCCAGGCGGCCTGGACCGGTGACACCGAATCCATGATCGACAAGCATGTGGCGCACGCCCGGGAGGCGGCCCGGCAGGGCGCGCAGGTCATCGGCTTCCAGGAAGTCTTCAACGCCCCATACTTCTGCCAGGTCCAGGAGCCCGAGCACTACCGCTGGGCCGAGCCGGTGCCCGACGGGCCCACGGTCGCCCGGATGCGGGAACTGGCCCGCGAGACCGGCATGGTGATCGTCGTCCCCGTCTTCGAGATCGAGCAGTCCGGCCTCTACTTCAACACCGCCGCCGTGATCGACGCCGACGGCAGCTACCTCGGCAAGTACCGCAAGCACCACATCCCCCAGGTCAACGGCTTCTGGGAGAAGTACTACTTCAGGCCGGGCAACCTCGGCTGGCCCGTCTTCGACACCGCGGTCGGCAAGGTCGGGGTGTACATCTGCTACGACCGCCACTTCCCGGAGGGCTGGCGGCAACTCGGCCTCAACGGCGCCCACCTGGTCTACAACCCCTCCGCCACCTCGCGCGGTCTGTCGGCCTACCTCTGGCAGCTGGAGCAGCCCGCGGCCGCCGTCGCCAACGAGTACTTCGTCGCCGCGATCAACCGCGTGGGCCGCGAGGAGTACGGCGACAACGACTTCTACGGCACGAGCTACTTCGTCGACCCCCGTGGGCAGTTCGTAGGCGACGTCGCCGGCGACAAGGAGGAGCTGATCGTCCGAGACCTCGACTTCGACCTCATCGAAGAAGTGCGGCAGCTGTGGGCGTTCTACCGCGACCGCCGCCCCGACGCGTACGAAGGACTGGTGAAGCCGTGAGCGACCTGTACTCCCGCCACCGGGACGTCCTGCCCGAGTGGCTCGCGCTCTACTACAAGGATCCCCTGGAGATCACCCACGGCGAGGGCCGCCACGTCTGGGACGCCGACGGCAGGAAGTACCTGGACTTCTTCGGCGGGATCCTCACCACCATGACCGCGCACGCGCTGCCCGAGGTCACCAAGGCGGTGAGCGAGCAGGCGGGGCGGATCATCCACTCCTCGACCCTCTACCTCAACCGGCCGATGGTCGAACTGGCCGAACGCATCGCCCGGTTGAGCGGCATCCCGGACGCCCGCGTCTTCTTCACCACGTCCGGCACCGAGGCCAACGACACCGCGCTGCTGCTCGCGACCACCTACCGGCGCAGCAACCAGCTCCTGGCGATGCGCAACAGCTACCACGGACGCTCCTTCAGCTCGGTCGGCATCACCGGCAACCGCAGCTGGTCGCCCACCTCGCTGTCCCCGCTCGGGACCCTGTACGTCCACGGGGGCGTCCGTACCCGGGGCCCCTTCGCCCACCTGAGCGACGCCGACTTCATCGCGGCCTGCGTCGCGGACCTGAAGGACCTGCTCGGGCAGGGCCGGCCGCCCGCGGCGCTGATCGCCGAACCCATCCAGGGCGTCGGCGGCTTCACCTCGCCGCCCGACGGGCTGTACGCGGCCTTCCGGGACGTGCTCCAGGAACGCGGCATCCTGTGGATCTCCGACGAGGTGCAGACCGGCTGGGGCCGCACCGGCGACCACTTCTGGGGCTGGCAGGCGCACGGCCGCAGCGGACCGCCGGACCTGCTCACCTTCGCCAAGGGGATCGGCAACGGCATGTCCATCGGCGGGGTCGTCGCCCGGGCCGAGATCATGAACTGCCTCGACGCCAACTCCATCTCGACGTTCGGCGGCACCCAGATCACCATGGCCGCGGGACTCGCGAACCTCACCTATCTGCTGGAGCACGACCTCCAGGGCAACGCCCGGCGGGTCGGCGGGCTGCTCATCGAGCGGCTGCGGGCCGTCGCCGCACAGCTGCCGGTCGTCCGGGAGGTGCGCGGACGCGGCCTGATGGTCGGCGTCGAACTGGTCAGGCCCGGCACCGACGAGGCCGACCCGGACGCGGCGGCCGCCGTGCTGGAGGCCGCCCGTGAGGGCGGACTGCTGATCGGCAAGGGCGGCGGGCACAACACCAGCGTTCTGCGCATCGCCCCGCCGCTCACACTCACCGTCGCGGAGGCCGAGGAGGGCGCGGCGATCCTCGAACGGGCCCTCAGAAGCGTCGGGTGACCACCCGTCGGCCCTCCGTCCCGCCACAGCGTCGTCATGAGGTGTCCGACAAGTCGATGATCTGAGCAAGGGAACGTCGCCATGACCACCGCGCTGGAACCCGCCCTGTCGGTACGCCAGGTCCTCACCCTGGACCGGGTGCTCGCCGGAGAGCCCGAGGTGGTCGCCGGCGCCGGACACCTCGACCGGCCGGTGCGCTGGGTGCATGTCGCCGAGGCACCCGATGTCGGAGTCATGCTCAGCGGCGGCGAGATGGTGCTGACCACCGGAGTGCTGCTCGCCGGCGACCCCGACAAGCAGGCCGAGTACATCCGGTCCCTGCACCGCGCGGAGGCCGCGGCCGTCGTCCTCGGACTCGGCCGTGCCTTCCCCGCGCCCCCGGACGTGATGCGCCGGGCCGCCGAGCGCTGCGGACTGCCCCTGGTGGTCCTGCACCGGCCCTTCCCCTTCGCCGAACTGACCGAGGAGGTCCAGTCCCGGCTGGTGCGGCGCAAGTTCGCGGCCGTGAGCCTGTCGGAGGCCGTCCGTACGGCCCTGACCGGGCTCATCACCGCGGGCGCCCCGCTGCAGCGGCTGCTCGACGAGATCGCCGTGCACGCCGGCTGTCCCGTGATCCTCGCCAACCTCGCCCACCGGGTGCTCGCCACCGCGGGGGAGCGGCCCGCGGTCGACGATGTGCTGCGCGACTGGGAGCGCGTCGCCCGGCAGGCGGGCGGCAGCGAGGGCGACGGCTGGGTCCGCGCCGAGCTGGGCGGGCGCGGCGAGCGCTGGGGCAGGATCGTTTTGTGCGGCTATCGCGGCGACAGCCCGATCGGGCGTCTGCTCGCCGAGCGCGCGGCCGAGGCCCTGGTGCTGCACCGGATGCTCGGCGGCGCGGCGCACTCCTGGGAGGAGCAGTCCGCGCAGAGCCTGCTGACCGATCTCGTCTCCGGTGTCGTCCCGGCCCGCCAGCTGCTGCCGCGGGCCAGGGCCGCCGGACTGCCCGTCAACCGCCGTGCGTTCGTCCCCCTCGTCGTACGCGACGGCGAACCGGCCGCACTCGACCGCGTCCTGCGGCTGCTGGGGCTGTCCGGACTCGTCGCGGAACTCGCCGACGGAGCCACCGCCGTCCTGCTCAGCCTCGCCCGGGACCAGGAGGCCGAGACGCTGACCGCGCATCTGGCCGCCCGGCTGCGGACCGAGTCCGGCGCCGTCGGGACGGTCGTCGCCGCGGCCGATGCGCGCACCGCCTGGGAGGAGGTGCCCGCGGGGCTGCGCGAGGCCCGGCATGTGGCCGACGCCGTCGCAGGTCACTCCGCGGCGCAGGACCTGCCGGCCGTCGTACGGCTGAGGGACGTCCATCTGCGCGGTCTGATCCGGCTGTTGCGCGACGACCCGCATGTGCAGTCCTTCGCCGAACGGGAGCTGGACGGGCTGTTGTCCGGATGCGACGCCGAGCAGGAGCTGCTGCCCGTGCTGCGGACCTATCTGGCCACCGGCCGCAACAAGTCCCGCACCGCCCAGCTGCACCACGTCAGCAGGCCCGCGCTCTACCGTCGGCTGGAGGCCATCGAGGCCCGTCTCGGGGTCGACCTCGACGACTTCGAGCAGGCCGCCTCCGTGCACATCGCGCTGCTCGCGCACGACGCCCAACACGGGTGAGACGCCATGGGAACACACCGGAAACCAACGCGCACGGGCCGGGGTGACACCGTGCAACGCGGTGCGCCGTCAGACGTGACACGGTGCAACTCAACCCGGACCCGCCGCCTTCCTAGGCTCGCCGCACACCGAGCGACCGGAGGTCCCGATGAGCAGAGTGATCCGTGCCGCCGTCTTCCAGACCGCCTGGACCGGCGACAAGGAGTCGATGATCCAGGTCCACGAGCAGGCGGCCCGCGACGCGGCCGCGCAGGGTGCCCAGGTCCTGTGCTTCCAGGAGCTGTTCTACGGGCCGTACTTCTGCCAGGTCCAGGACCCGGCGTTCTACGAGTACGCCGAGCGGATTCCCGACGGACCCGTGGTCAAGCGCTTCCAGGCGCTGGCGAAGGAACTGGGCCTCGTCCTCGTACTGCCCATGTACGAGGAGGAGCAGCCCGGAGTGCTCTACAACACCGCCGCGGTGATCGACGCGGACGGCTCCTACCTGGGCAAGTACCGCAAGACCCATATCCCGCAGGTGAAGGGCTTCTGGGAGAAGTTCTACTTCCGCCCGGGCAACTCCGGCTGGCCCGTCTTCGACACCAAGGTGGGCCGGATCGGGGTCTACATCTGCTACGACCGCCACTTCCCGGAGGGCTGGCGCGCCCTCGGTCTCGCGGGCGCGGAGATCGTGTTCAACCCGTCGGCCACCTCCCGGGGCCTGTCCGGCTATCTGTGGCAGCTGGAGCAGCCGGCCGCGGCCGTCGCCAACGAGTACTTCGTGGGGGCGATCAACCGGGTGGGCGTCGAGGAGCTGGGCGACAACGACTTCTACGGGACCTCGTACTTCGTGGACCCGGAGGCGCAGTTCGTCGGCGAGGTGGCGAGCGACAAGGAGACCGAACTGGTCGTGCGCGACCTGGACCTGGCGAAGCTGCGGGAGGTGCGCGACCGCTGGCAGTTCTACCGGGACCGGGCACCGGGCGCCTACGGGCCGCTGACCGCTCCCTGACCGGCACCGGGTCCGCCGGCCCGGCCGTTCGCGACCGGGCCGGCGGCCACGGCCGTCCCGCACGGCAGCCACGACAGCAGTGTTGACCACGCCAGGTAAGGGAGCAGAGGCAGCATGAGCAGCCGTACCGTCATCCGCGGTGGCCTCGTCGTCACCGCGTCCGACGAGATCCATGCCGACGTCCTGATCGAGGACGGCCGTATCGCCGCCCTCGCCGCGTCCGGCACCCCGGCCGCCGAGGCCTTCACGGCCGAGCGGACCATGGACGCCACCGGCAAGTACGTGATCCCGGGCGGCGTCGACGCCCACACCCATATGGAGCTGCCGTTCGGCGGCACCTTCGCCTCCGACACCTTCGAGACCGGCACCCGGGCCGCCGCCTGGGGCGGCACGACCACCATCGTCGACTTCGCGGTGCAGAGCGTCGGCCGCACCCTGCGCGAGGGCCTGGACGCCTGGCACGCCAAGGCCGAGGGCAACTGCGCCGTCGACTACGGCTTCCACATGATCGTCTCCGATGTCAACCAGGAGACGCTGAAGGAGATGGATCTGCTGGTCGAGGAGGGTGTGACCTCCTTCAAGCAGTTCATGGCGTACCCGGGCGTCTTCTACAGCGACGACGGCCAGATCCTGCGCGCCATGCAGCGCTCCGCCGAGAACGGCGGACTGATCATGATGCACGCCGAGAACGGCATCGCGATCGACGTCCTGGTCGAGCAGGCGCTGGCCCGCGGCGAGACCGACCCGCGCTACCACGGCGAGGTCCGCAAGGCCCTGCTGGAGGCCGAGGCCACCCACCGCGCCATCAGGCTCGCCCAGGTCGCCGGGGCACCCCTGTACGTCGTGCACGTCTCCGCGCAGGAGGCGGTCGCCGAACTGGCCCGGGCACGCGACGAGGGACTCAACGTCTTCGGCGAGACCTGCCCCCAGTATCTGTTCCTGTCCACCGACAACCTTGCCGAGCCGGACTTCGAGGGCGCGAAGTACGTGTGCAGCACGCCGCTTCGCCCCAAGGAGCACCAGGCGGCCCTGTGGAAGGGGCTGCGCACCAACGACCTCCAGGTGGTCTCCACCGACCACTGCCCCTTCTGCTTCGTGGGTCAGAAGGAGCTGGGCCGGGGCGACTTCTCCAAGATCCCCAACGGTCTGCCGGGCGTCGAGAACCGTATGGACCTGCTGCACCAGGCCGTCGTCGACGGGCACATCTCCCGCCGCCGCTGGATCGAGATCGCCTGCGCCGCCCCGGCCCGGATGTTCGGCCTCTACCCGAAGAAGGGCACCATCGCCCCGGGCGCGGACGCGGACGTCGTCATCTACGACCCGCAGGCCGAACAGGTGATGTCCGCCGAGACCCACCACATGAACGTCGACTACTCGGCCTACGAGGGCAGGCGCACCACCGGCCGGGTCGAGACCGTCCTGTCCCGTGGCGAACCCGTCATCACCGAGCGGGAGTTCACCGGGCACGCCGGGCACGGCGTCTACACCCCCCGCTCCACCTGTCAGTACCTCAACTAGGAGTGGCGCTCATGGACTTCGGACTCGTCCTGCAGACCGACCCGCCGGCCTCGCGGGTCGTCAGCCTGATGAAGAGGGCCGAACGCAACGGCTTCCGCTACGGCTGGACCTTCGACTCGGCCGTGCTGTGGCAGGAACCGTTCGTGATCTACAGCCAGATCCTGGCGAACACCGAGAAGCTGACGGTCGGCCCCATGGTGACCAACCCGGGCACCCGCACCTGGGAGGTCACGGCCTCCACGTTCGCCACCCTCAACGACATGTTCGGCAACCGCACCGTCTGCGGCATCGGCCGCGGTGACTCCGCGATGCGCGTCGCCGGCCGCAAACCCAACACCCTGGCCCGGATCAGCGAGGCCATCAAGGTCATCCGGGCGCTCGGCCGCGGCGAGGAGGCCGACCTCGGCGGCGGCACGGTCGTCAAGTTCCCGTGGATCAAGCCCGGCGCCCGACTGCCGGTGTGGATGGCCGCGTACGGCCCGAAGGCGCTGAAGATGACCGGCGAGGAGGCCGACGGGTTCATCCTCCAGCTCGCCGACCTGTATCTGACCGAGTACATGGTCAAGGCGGTGAAGGACGCGGCGGTCGCGGCCGGCCGCGACCCCTCCGACATCACGGTCTGCGTGGCCGCACCCGCGTATGTCACCGAGGACGACTCACCCGAGGCGCTCGCCCACGCGCGGGAGCAGTGCCGCTGGTTCGGCGGCATGGTCGGCAACCACGTCGCCGACCTCGTCGCCAAGTACGGCGCGCACTCCGGCTCCGTACCCGACGAACTCACCGACTACATCAAGGCCCGGGAGGGCTACGACTACGCGCACCACGGGCGCAGCGACAACCCCGACACCCGGTTCGTGCCCGACGAGATCGTGGACCGGTTCTGTGTGATCGGCCCGGTCGAGAAGCACATCGAGAAGCTCACCGCGCTGCGTGAGCTCGGCGTCGACCAGTTCGCCGTCTACGACATGCACGACGCGCAGGAGGCCGTCATCGACGCCTACGGGTCACAGGTCATCCCGGCGGTCAACGGCTAGTCCACGGAGGGTCCTCGGGACCTCCCGTCCCCGCTCGTCCCCTTCCCGCTCCCCCGGGGAGGGGGCCAAGGGCGCCCCCGCCGATCCCGCCGGGGCGCGCACCCCCCATCGGCGCCGTCCGCACGGCGTTTCCCACCTCACCTCACGATGGGCCTGCACATGACCGACACCGTTCCCTGGGCCACACCGATGGCCGCCCAAGTCATCCGCCCCGACGGCAGCGGGGAGTTCGCCCCGGCCTCCCCGCAGCCGAGCGGCCCGTACGCCGGCGAGGACCGCCTCCCGGTCCCCGTCGACAGGCGCACCTCGACCACGTACGACTTCTCGGCGCTGTGGGCCGCACGAGAGAGAACGCGGGCATACGGGAGCCCGCTTCCGCACATGAGTCTTCACGAGACGAGGTGGTCCTGATGTCCCCCAGTGGAAGAACCCTGGCCGATCCGGCCGTTGTGCAGCAGACGTATCCGGACGGCCGGGTCGCCATGTCCGATCCGGCGGTGCTGGAGGGTTCGCGCTTCGCCAACGCGGACCTGGTTCCCGTGCCGATCGTGCGCCGGACATGGGGTACTTACAACTATCTCGCCCTCTGGGTGGGAATGGCGCACTGCATCCCGTCGTGGACGCTGGCGTCGGGGCTGGTGGCCCTGGGGATGGACTGGAAGCAGGCGGTGCTGACGATCGCGTTGGCCAACGTGATCGTGCTGGGGCCGATGCTGCTGACCGGTCATGCCGGCACCAAGTACGGGATCCCCTTCCCGGTGTTCGCGCGAGCTTCGTTCGGGGTGCGCGGGGCGAACCTGCCGGCGATGGTGCGGGCGGCGGTGGCGTGCTGCTGGTTCGGCATCCAGACCTGGATCGGCGGGGAGGGCATCTTCCTGCTGGCCGGCAAGCTGTTCGGGCACAGCTGGCTGAACGCCGGCTCGATAGCGGGCACGCCGTGGACCCAGTGGCTGTCGTTCGGGGTGTTCTGGCTGGTCGAGGTCGCCATCATCACCCGAGGCATGGAGACGCTGCGCAGGGTGGAGAACTGGGCGGCGCCGCTGGTGATCGTCGGCGCGCTGGTGCTGCTGGGACTCATGGCCGCCAAGGCGGGCGGCTTCGGCCCGCTGCTGGACCAGCCCTCGCGCCTGGGCTGGGGGAACGGCTTCTGGAAGGTGTTCTTCCCGTCTCTGATGGGCATGATCGGCTTCTGGTCCACGCTGTCACTGAACATCCCGGACTTCACCCGCTTCGGCGGCAGCCAGCGCGCCCAGCTGTGGGGCCAGGCGCTGGGCCTGCCGACCACGATGACGCTGTTCGCGATCCTGTCCGTGCTGGTCACGTCCGGCTCCCAGGCCGTCTACGGGGCGCCGATCTGGGATCCGATCGCACTGAGCGCGAAGATGAGCAACACCGTCGGCGCGTTGTTCGCGCTGCTGATCGTGATGGTGGCGACCTTGTCGGTGAACATCGCCGCCAATGTCGTCTCCCCGGCGTACGACCTGTCGAACCTGCTGCCGCGACTGGTCAGCTTCCGCACCGGAGCGCTGATCACGGGCGTGGTCGGCATCCTGATCATGCCGTGGAAGCTGATCGCCAACCCGCACGTGTACATCTTCACGTGGCTCGGCTTCGTCGGCGGTCTGCTCGGCACGGTGGCCGGCATCCTCGTGGCCGACTACTGGATCGTGCGCCGTACCCGTCTGGCGCTGGGGGAGCTGTACCGGGCGGAGGGCCGCTACTGGTACACCGGCGGCTGGAACCTGCGTGCGGTGGCCGCCTTCGTGATCGGCGGTGTCCTGGCCGTCGGCGGCTCGTACTCGACCGTCGTCAAGGGCGTCAAGCAGGGCCCCTTCCCCGCCGACGGAGTCATCCCGTTCCTCAAGCCCCTGGCCGACTACGGCTGGGCCGTCGGCCTGGCCTCCGCCCTGCTGGTCTACACCCTGCTCAGCCTCAACCACAGCCGGAACCAGGACAACTGAACCGCGAACCGCTCGGGACGGGGCCTCTGACCTGCGTCGGAGGCCCTTTCCGATCTTTCGGTGGGGGCAGCACCGGCCCCCTGGCGCAGGCTCCGTGCGATGCGGGCCACTGCCTGACCGGCGGGCCGCGCTCGAAGAGCGGTCAGCTCTGCTTTCCGCCGTTGCCCAGCGCGGCCACCGCATCCCGGGCGGCCTTGATGGCGCCCTTGTTGATCTCGTCGGTGCCGGGCGCCTTCTTCGTCTCGAAGTCACTGCCGTTGTACGTGACTGACACCAGCGCGTTGGACGAGCGGATCAGCACCACGCCCTCACGGGTCTGCTGCTTGTCCTGCGTGGTCAGGTTCACCACCGAGTAGCCGGCGTCGCCGAGACCGGGGACCGGGCCTCCGCCGCTCTTCTCCGTGGTGCGCTGCGTGTACGTCTTCTGCGCCGTGCCCTCCGAGTCCATGATCTCGAAGGTCACGTCCAGCCAGCGGTAGTCGAAGCCCTTGAGTGCGTTCCAGGAGCAGGTGCGCCGGATGGTGGAGTCCGTCGACGGGATCTCCTTGCCGTCCGTCTTGGCACCCGGCACGAGCGATGTGATCGTGCCCTTGGCCAGGGCGGTGCACGGCGCGGGCGCGCCGGAGTAGGCCTTGGCCGTGGCCTGCGGCGCCGAGGGCGAGGTGGACCCGGAGGAGCCGCTCGCCGTGTCCTGGGTGTTCTGGGCTCCCTGTGCCGACTTGCCGGCGCTGGTGGCCGGGGCCGCGGCGAGCGGTCCGGACGACATGGCCCAGCCCGCGGAGGCGAGCACGGCAACCGGCAGCAGACGCGCGGTCAGAGCGAGCGGCAGAGGCAGAGACGGCACGGGCCACTTCTCGTGGGGGGACGGTGCGGAAGGAGTCCGCACTGCGGTCGGGACGCCAGTCTCACATGACTCCCTGTGAGGCGAAAGGGCGAACTCGCTCCGTGTCCGGGCGGTGACGGACCCGTCCTTGACGGTCCGTGAGTTTCGCTGCGCTCGCCACGGTGTGCCCTTTATGTCTGCGCGAGTTGTGGCTACGGACGCCTTCGCGAGGCACTCCCCGCGCGGGCCCGTGCATCGGGACGTCGAAGGGCGTCGGCGGGTCCGGGCCGCGGACGGTCCGGACCCGCCGCCCCGCGCATCGGATGTGCGTGACGACAGGCCCTGATGCCCCTAGCGGAAGATCAGTGCCAGCGCGTACGCCAGGAAGAAACCGGCCACCAGCAGGGTCAGCAGCATGATCGCGATCAGTGGGCCCTTGGCCCAGCCGCGGGACCGGTCGTAGGCCACGTTCGGGGCCGCACCCGAGGTGCTGCCCTCGGCGGGCGGCGTCTCACCCGGTGGAACCCCGCCCGGCTCCACGCGAGGGGCCCGCGCCGACTCGGGGTCCGGTCCGCCGTACTCCCTGTCTCGCATGCCGTCCACCTCACTCTCCCGATCGATGTGGTTCTGCCGAGGGTGAGTACCCCCGTACGCACCCCTTGTATGAACATTATCGTGCAAAACGGCCGATTCCGCCGGGGGTGTCCGGGGGGCAGCCGGGTGCGTACGATCACGGGACCGGTCCCCGTGGTGAGGAGTCCGCCGTGTTCACGACCCGTCCCACGCTCCAGGGCACCTTCGGCATGGTGTCCTCCACCCACTGGCTGGCCTCGCAGTCGGCGATGGCGGTGCTGGAGGACGGCGGCACGGCGTTCGACGCGGCCGTCGCCGGCGCGTTCGTCCTGCACGTCGTGGAGCCCCATCTGAACGGTCCGGCCGGTGAGGTCCCGATTCTCCTCGCCCCGGCGGGCGGCGAGGTGCGGGTGCTGTGCGGACAGGGCGTGGCACCCGCCGGAGCCACCATCGCCCACTACCGGGCTCTGGGCCTCACCCTCGTCCCCGGCAGGGGACCGCTCGCCGCCGCCGTCCCGGGTGCCTTCGACGCCTGGATGCTGCTGCTGCGCGACCACGGCACGAAGTCCCTCGCCGACATCCTCAAGTACGCCATCGGCTACGCCGAAAACGGCCACGCGCCCGTGGAGCGCGTCGGCGAGACCGTCGAGAGCGTGCGGGAACTGTTCGAGACCGAGTGGACCTCGTCGGCCGAGGTCTATCTGCCCGGCGGGCAGGCGCCGCGGCCCGGCGCCCTGCTGCGCAATCCCGCGCTGGCCGCCACCTGGAAACGGCTGCTCGCCGAGGTGTCCGGGGCCGGGGACCGGGTGGCGCAGATCGAGGCCGCCCGGGCGGTGTGGCGGTCCGGATTCATCGCCGAGGCCCTGGTGCGGCAGGCGGGGCGGCCCACCCTGGACGTGACCGGAGAGCGCCACACCAGGACCCTCACGGCCGACGACCTCGCCACCTGGTCCGCGACCTATGAGGCACCGGCGACCTACGACTGGAACGGCTGGACGGTGTGCAAGGCCGGCCCCTGGAGCCAGGGCCCGGTCCTCCTCCAGCAGCTCGCCCTGCTCCCGCCCGAGCTGCCCCGCTACGGGAGTGCCGACTACGTCCACCTGCTGATCGAGGGCTGCAAGCTCGCCATGGCCGACCGCGAGGCCTGGTACGGAGACGCCGCCGAGGTGCCCCTCGGCGAGCTGCTGTCGGACGCCTACAACGCCGGGCGGCGTGTCATGATAGGCGACAAGGCGTCGTACGAACTGCGCCCCGGGGCTCCCTCCGGCCGTGTCCCGCGCCTGAGCGAGTACGCGCGCGTGGCGGCCGACGACCCCGGGTTCGACGCGATGGGGATCGGCGAGCCGACGGTCGCCGAGCGGCCCACCTTCCCGGTGCCCGGCGAAGCGGACGTCGGCGCCGACGGGGCGACCCGCGGCGACACCTGCCATCTCGACGTCGTCGACCGCTGGGGCAACATGGTCGCCGCCACCCCCAGCGGCGGCTGGCTGCAGTCGAACCCGGTGGTGCCCGAACTGGGTTTCCCGCTCGGCACCCGGCTCCAGATGACCTGGCTGGACGAGGGCCTGCCCAACTCCCTGACGCCCGGGCGGCGTCCCCGCACCACCCTCACCCCCTCGATCGCGCTGCGCGACGGCGTGCCCGTGCTCGCGTTCGGCACGCCCGGCGGCGACCAGCAGGACCAGTGGCAGCTGCACTTCTTCCTGGCGGCCGTCCTGCGCCCGCCGGTGCGCGGCAGCCTAGACCTCCAGGGCGCCATCGACGCCCCGAACTGGCACAACGACAGCTTCCCCGGCTCCTTCTACCCGCGCGGCATGCGGCCCGGCAGCGTCACCGTCGAGTCCCGCACGGACCCCGTGGTCGTCGAGGAGCTGCGCCGGCGCGGCCATGATGTCACGGTCGGCGGGGCCTGGTCCGAGGGTCGGCTGTGCGCGGTCGCCCGTGACCCGGAGACCGGTGTGCTGTCGGCGGCGGCCAATCCGCGCGGGATGCAGGGTTACGCGGTCGGCCGCTGACTCGTGGAGGTGACGCGCGACGGGGTGGTGCGCGACGGGATGGCGCCCACTCGGCCGGGTCCGGCACCTGGTGTTCACGCTGATTCCATCGTGCATACACCAAACCGGTGGGGATTGTCAGTGCTGCGTGCTCTGATGGACGCATGCTGATCGGAGACACCGAAACCATCGACGAGTTTCTCGCCCGCCACGCGTCCGACGTGGAGGAGGCCGTCCGCGCGGCGGCGGCCACCGAGATCATGCCCCGCTTCCGCCGCCTCGCCGCGCACGAGATCGACGAGAAGAGCGGCCCTCACGACCTGGTCACCGACGCCGACCGCAAGGCCGAGGCGTATCTGACCGAGGCGCTGCCCAAGCTGCTGCCCGGCTCGGTCGTGGTGGGCGAGGAAGCGGTCCATGCCAACCCCGCGACCTATGACGCGATGCGCGGCGACGCGCCCGTGTGGATCGTCGACCCCGTCGACGGCACCCGCCAGTTCGTGCACGGCGACCCCGGCTTCTGCACCCTGGTCGCGCTCGCCCAGGGCGGCGTCGTGCGCGCCTCCTGGACCTTCGCCCCGGCCCGGGACCAGCTCGCCACGGCGGTTCGCGGCGGGGGCGCGTTCCTCAACGGCCGGCGCCTGCACTCCGGCTCACCCACGCCGGGCCGCGACCTGGAAGTGGCCACGTCCCACCCGTACTACACGACGGACGAGCAGCAGCGTGCGCTCCTCGGCCTCCAGACGGAGGGCGTCCGCCCGCGCGCGTGCGGCTCGGCCGGCCTGGAGTACCTGTCCATAGCCCAGGGCCTGCTGGACGCGACCGCGTTCTGCTGGGAAGCGGCCTGGGACCACGCCGCGGGCCTGCTGCTGGTCGAGGAGGCGGGCGGCACCCACCGCACGGTGGCGGGCGAACCATTCCGTATCACCGGAGGCAACACCCTGCCCTTCACCACGGCCCGGGACGAGGCCACCGCCCGCCGCGTGGTGGAGCTGCTCTCCGCCGCCTGAGGCCACCTGCGCCGACGGGCGCGGGCGCCGCATCGGGCGCCGAAAACGGAACCTTGGCCTCCTTCGAAGATCGGCCCCGCGCCGCTGCGGTGTCGGACCCCCGGCATATCCTGAGGGTCAGTGGCCGTCGGCTGACGAAGGAGTCCGAAGGTGCCGTCGATGCTCGATGCCGTGGTGGTGGGGACCGGGCCCAACGGACTGACGGCTGCCGTGGAGCTGGCCCGCCGGGGCTTCTCCGTGGCGATCTTCGAGGCCCGGGACACCATCGGGGGCGGTGCCCGCACCGAGGAGCTGACGCTGCCCGGCTTCCGGCACGACCCGTGTTCCGCCGCGCACCCCCTCGGCATCAACTCACCCGCATTCAGAGCGCTGCCCCTGGAACGGTACGGCCTCGAATGGCTGCATGCCGACCTGCCGATGGCGCACCCGTTCCCCGACGGCACGGCCGCGGTGCTCTCCCGGTCCGTGGCCGAGACGGCCGCCTCGTTCGGGCCGCGCGACGCGGGGACGTACCGCCGACTGGTCGAGCCCTTCCTCCGCCACTGGGACGCCCTGGCCCGGGACTTCATGTCCCTGCCCCTCACCGCCCTCCCACGGGACCCGGTCACCCTCGCCCGCTTCGGCCTCGTCGGCCTGCCCCCGTCGACCTGGCTGATGCGCCGCTTCCACGACGAGCGGGCCAAGACCCTGTTCGCCGGGCTCGTCGCCCATGTGATCGCCCCGCTCGACGGCTTCGCCACCGGTGCGATCGGCCTGGTCTTCGCGCTGGCCGCGCACGCCCGCGGCTGGCCGGTGGCCCGCGGCGGCTCCCAGTCCATCTCGGACGCGCTCGCCGCGTATCTCAAGGACCTCGGCGGCGCCGTGCACACCGACTACGAGGTCAAGCGTCTCGACGACCTGCCCCCGGCGCGAGCGTACGTCTTCGACACCTCGCCCACAGCCCTGGCCCGCATCGCGGGACTCGGCCGGTACTACGACAAGTACCGGTACGGCCCCGGCGTCTTCAAGATCGACTACGCGCTGGACGGCCCCGTGCCGTGGACCGCGAAAGAGCCGCGCGTCGCCGGCACCGTGCAGATCGGCGCCGACAGCCGGGAGATCGGTACCGCCCTGCGCGCGGCGTCCCGGGAGGGCCGGGCACCCGACACGCCCTTCCTCATCACCGTGCAGCCGAGCGTCGCCGACCCCACCCGGGCGCCGGAGGGCAAGCAGGTCTTCTGGGCGTACGGCCATGTGCCCAACGGCTGGCAGGGAGACCTGACCGACGCCATAGAACGCCAACTGGAGCGCTTCGCGCCGGGCTTCCGCGACCGCGTCCTCGCCCGCGCCACCGCGGGCCCGCCCGAACTGGCCGCCCGCAACGCCAACTACGTCGGCGGCGACATCGCCTCCGGCGCCGCATCCGGGCTCCAGCTCCTGCTGCGCCCCAGAATGTCCCTGTTCCCGTACGGCACCCCGCACCCGGCCGTGTTCATCTGCTCGTCGGCCACCCCTCCGGGACCCGGCGTGCACGGCATGTCCGGCCACAACGCCGCGAAGGCCGTCTGGCGAAGGCTGAGACAGAGATGACCACCATCACGCTGGTCCAGGGGGACATCACCCGGCAGAGCGCCGACGCGATCGTCAACGCGGCCAACTCCTCGCTGCTCGGCGGGGGAGGCGTGGACGGCGCGATCCACCGGCGCGGCGGCCCCGCGATCCTCGCGGCGTGCCGCGACCTGCGTGCGTCCCACTACGGCAAGGGCCTGCCCACGGGCCAGGCGGTCGCCACCACGGCGGGGGAGCTGGACGCGCAGTGGGTGATCCATACGGTCGGACCCGTGTATCAGGCTTCCGGCGGTGATCCCGCGCTGCTCGCCTCCTGCTACCGGGAGTCGCTCCGCGTGGCCGACGAGCTGGGCGCCCGGACGGTCGCGTTCCCGGCGATCTCCACCGGCGTGTACCGGTGGCCGATGGACGACGCGGCTCGTATCGCGGTGTCGACGGTGCGGAACACGCCGACAGCGGTCGAAGAGGTGCGGTTCGTCCTCTTCGACGACCGGGCGTACGAGGCGTTCGCCCGGCAACTCGGCTGACGGACGCCCACGGTGGCACCGACCCGTGGGGTCCGAGCCTCCTTACCGACTCACGAGCAGACCGACAACGACGACGCCTCCACCGCCGACCTCGCCAGGAAGTTCAAGCTCGCCCGCGCGACCGCCCTGATGACCTGCACCCGGCATCCGCTTGGATTCTTGCCGGTCACCCATCTCAGCCCTTTGACCTGCGGCGAAATATGTCGGAGGGCGCCCGCGACACAGGGTGTCGGAGGAGTGTCGGAAGCTGCGACCGGACGGGGCGTCCGTGGTACCGCAGGGTGCATCGCCGTACCCGTATGGCTGCCCCGGGTCGCTGTCGTGGTGCTGCCGGGTCACGCTGGGCGTGACACCGCGCGGCCTGGTGTCCCCTCAGATCAGGCGGGAGATTTCCAGCGCGGGCCTGTGACCATGGAGGAGCAGTGGGCAGCCTGATCGTCGTAGGAGTGGATGGCTCGTCATCGAGTGACGCGGCGGTGGTACACGCCGCCCGGGAAGCCCAGCGGCGTCGAGCGACGCTTCGTGTGGTGCACGCTTTCAGCTGGCCGGTCGCGCCCGTGCATGCGCCGGTGGACCCCTCGCCGCTCGACAGCCTGGCGCACGACTCCGCGGAGCTTGCGCGAAGTGTCGCGCCCGAGGTGGAGGTCACCGATGCCGTGACGGCCGGCGGTGCGGTACCGGTGCTGGCGGCCGAGTCGCGAGCCGCGGATCTCATGGTCGTCGGCCGCCGGGGCATCGGGGGCTTCGTCGGCATGCTGCTGGGTTCGACGGCGGTCTCCCTGGCCGCCCACAGCCAGTGTCCGGTGATCGTGGTCCGCGAGGAACCGGACGACACCGGGCCGATCGTGCTGGCCGTCGACGGCTCCCCCGAGAATGAGAACGCGGTCGAATTCGCCTTCGCCGAGGCGGCATTGCGGGGAGCCGAGATCATCGCCGCGCATGCGTGGCTGCCGGACTATGCGCCGGCCGGTACGGGCGTGGAGAGCGCGGAGCGTCTGCTGGCCCAGGCGGTCGTCGGTCGCCGGGAGAGGCATCCGGACGTCACGGTCAGACAGGAAGTGCTGAGCGGCGAGACCCGCGAGGTCCTGGTCGAGGCGAGCAGGGGCGCACAGTTGATGGTCGTCGGAGCCAGGGGGCACGGCGGCCTCGCGGGCATGCTCCTCGGTTCGGTGAGCCAGGCGGTGCTGCACCACGCGCACTGCCCGGTCGCGGTCGTCCGCGGTAGGACGTGACGAGGGCCGCGCGCACGGCCGTCAGGCGAGCCAGACGCGGGAGGCTGCCGGGCCGGCAGCGAACCTCCATGGTGCGGATATCGTAGGCCGTAGGCGTTGCTGAGGGTCGCTGCAGTCATCGAGGGTGCTGTATTTCCGTGTTGTACAGCTCGGGCAGCTAGGCGCGCGTGAGCGAGGTTGTTGCGGCTGGTCAGTGTGTGGGGATGGGTGGCCGAGGATCTGCGCCCTGGGCGAGGGGGCCTCCAGCAGGGGAATGGCCCGTGCCAGGTCCCCCGCTGCCCGGTCGGCGCTCGCGAGGTTGTTGCGACTTTGCACTTCCCTGGCGCAGCCGCAGGGCGGGACAACCTTTTGGTGCCGTCGCCCACCTCGCGACTTGCACCGCCACCCACCGCGGCACCTGCGGTTCAGCGTGGTCTTTGACCTTGGTGGTCGACCACGCCGGCGGCCTTGCGGGCGAAGACGTCGGTGAAGTCCTTGGCTCCGTGCCACTGCTCCCTGTAGCCGAGGTAGGCGTAGGTCTTCGGGTCCAGAACCAGGGTTCGTCGCACGGGGTATCCGGTGCCGCTGACGATCTGGACTCCCAGCCCGCGCCGGTGGAGCGCATCTTCCGCCCCGTCGATGAGGGTCTTCATCCCGACGCGGCCGCAAGGGGAGGACGGCCTTGACGACCGCGCTGGTGCCGGTGGTGCTGCAGCGCAGCTTGCGCAGGGGTGCCAGCAGGGCGTCAATAATGCAGTGCTCACGTGCCACCGTCAGGTCATGCATCGCGCACGGCGCCGTCCCTCAATAGATGTCTGGTGATGGGTTGGGTGTAGTCGATGGAACCGTCGCTACCCCACCCGGTCCTGCGTCACCAACGTCCTGGCCTCCACATCAAGGTGCTGACGAGGCGAGATACGTACGCGTCCGCGCGACTCGGACCCGGTCCGCCGCGAATTCGAGCAGCGATCCGGGCGCGCTCGCCGAAAATCTCACGCCTCCGGTCTCGTGCGCAGACATCAGAATGTTCTTCTGCGCTGGTGCAGCCCATCCCGCGACGCGAAGTTCTGAAACGGATTCGAACTGCAAATGAAACTCAAAGGCATTGAAGGGTTTCTCCTGCCATTCCGGGCGAGGGTGTGACGGGAGGTGCGAGGTATCGAATCCCAGCGTCACGGAATCTGCGCGCTCGTCGAGATGGACATAGAAGAGGGCGCATGCGCTCAGCTCGGGCGGGGAATCATAGAGGCTCGCAATGAGTGCGGCTCCGTGAGCAGTTGAACCCAGTTGTCAGCGCGCATAGAAGGTCTTTTCGTAGGTACGGGGGATCGTCGAGAAGCGGCGTGCGTCGAACTTACTGAGGAACTGGTGGGGAACTTCATCCGAACCATCAGGTGTCATGCGGAAACCGCTGATATGACGGATGATCACGGACTCGTGGCTGCGAAAGCCGAGTGTGACGCCAGGACCCTGGACGGACACATCCACCCTCTGCGGTTCTTCCGTCGTCAATGCGGTGAGCTGCACTGTCGCGGACGGATTCCACTCCCGCAGGGTGAGGCGCTCGACCGCTGCAAAGTCAATGTGACACTGCACCACATTGCACTCGCTGTCTGCCCATTCCTCGGGTGGGTGTTCGGGGAAGCTCGAAAGGTCGACGCGGAGTGTGAGTGCAGGTCCGCGCGCGTTGAGGTTGATGGAACGGAGGCGGAATTCGTCCAGGCCGGGAAAATCGCCGTACAGCCGGCGAAGCGGCTCAGGGTCGGCTGGGATGAGTGGAACGGTCATAGTAATAGTGCTCTTTGGCTCCGGGGACTTGCCCATTACGTGTGTCGTCTATCGGTCGTACGTGGACGTGCGCGGGTTGATGGCCCGGGGTTCCGGGTTCCTGGTGACCGAAGTGGTGGTCCTGGAACACGATGAGGTCCTCGCCGTTGGGGTGTTCGTACATCTCCTCGGTGTAGTAGATCGGTTGGTTGCTCTCGTCCATGAGGTCCGGAGCGCCTCCGCATGAAAGGTCACCGTCTCGGCATGGCCGCGCATCAGCTCCGCGTACGCGTGCATCCGCTCGGGGTCGACAGAGAAGCCTTCACCCACCGCCCCGGTGCTCCCGCCACCGGCGGACACCCTGAGCGCAGATTCGGTGGTTTGGAACACCAGCCCCGACACGGCCTTCCCCACCACTTCCACCAACGGGTCCATGGCGGCCTCGATCACCTGCCCGATGATGTACTGCTCCAGCTGCTGCTCAAGGAAGTCCATCAGCTTCTCTGCCGCCTCCACGACCAGCGCCTCGGCCGCCTCGGCGAGGCCCAGGGTCGCCACCGCCGCCGCCTGGTCCGCAACGAACGTGGCAGCCAGCACAACCAGTCCGGCGATCGCCTCGCCCTTCATGGCCACGATCACATCGGCCGCGACATCCAGGGCGGTGGCCACCGTGTGGCGGGCCTCGACCAGCTCGTTCATGTGACTGTTGGACAGCTGCGCCCACTTCGCGAGCAGCGCCTCGTACGACGCCCCTGGTACACCTCGCCAAGACGTTTGATCGTCGCGGTGGAGTCCTGGTGCGTGTCCTCCACGTTCCGCGCGAACTCCCGTACATACGCGGCGAATTCACGGACCTTGTCCTCGTTGACGTTCGGGCCAGTTCACTCCGATGAACTGGAGGAACGACACCACTTCCCCCGGCAGTTCGATTGCCATCCCGACCCCCGTCTGTCACCTCTACGACAGCCCATCAGGTATGCCATCCATGAAAGGGTGACGGTCGGGCAAACGTGCGATCAAGTTGACGACCTGGGCTTGTCGGTCCCGGGATCAGGGCACCGGCAAAGCGCTCACCCGGGGGCCGTAAGAACTCCTAACAGAATGCTGCAACTCGCCTTGGAATGTGTGTGCCTGATGGCTTGTTAGCCTGCACATGAGAAGGAGTGAGCGGCCGCCGTGGATCGTCCCCGATGAGCTGTGGGCGCGGATCGAGCCGTTGCTGCCGGTCGTGCCGCGCCGCACGGATCACCCGGGGCGC